>NC_014934.1:2749698-3055220 GCF_000186265.1 Cellulophaga algicola DSM 14237 | reverse complement strand
AGGCTTGTCTAGGTATTCATTAGTTCCCTTTATTAAATTTATAAAATCGTTTTCTTGGGCCATTCTCATGGCCATCACTGCAAATTGGGCCGAATCATTTTCAAACAACGTAGAAAATAGTCCAGCTATATATACGACACTTATAAAAAATAATAAAAGCCAATACCTTGTATTAGATATCATAAACTAAACTTCTGAGTTGCAAATATATACAACTTTATAAATAACCAACTAAAAATGAGACCAATTAGACTACCCGTTATCACATCTAATGGATAATGTACTCCAATATAAATACGACTATAAGCGACTATAAGCGCCCAAAGAAGTAGTAAATAACCTATGTTTTTATGCTTTTCTTTTAATAATTGTCCTAAAAATAGGGCAATTGCAAAGGAATTGGAAGCATGAGCAGAAAAATAGCCATATTGACCTCCGCAAGAGCTTTTAACCAAACGAACCAATGCTCCTATTTCTTCATCGTGACAAGGTCTTAAGCGCTTAAAACCATACTTAAACAAATTAGCTACTTGATCTGTAGCGGTAATCATTAGTGCAATTACGACAAGTAATAGTAGTGTTCTTTTTAAACCAAAACTTTTATAAAATAAAAAAGCTAATACGATGTAAAGCGGAATAGCGCTTAACTTATTAGTTACAAACAACCAAAAAACATCCCAAGTAGGAGTTCCTAAATGGTTTAAAAAAAGAAAAATATTTTTATCGGATTGTAAAAGCTCTTCTAGCATGAAAGTTATTCTTCGTAGCGAGCTACCTCTCTATCGTAAAAAGCAGTTGCTTGCTCTATAAGATTTTCTGCTTCTGATTCTAATTCATTTTCATCATCCGCCGTAAAATCTTCTAACCATTCTACCTCATCATTCTCCAGGTTGATTATAAATCTTGGGTACTCCGTATGTATTACGAATATTGCGGTTGGGTAATCTGTATTATCGCCTAATAAGAATTTAGGAAACTCCATAGTTAATTTTTTAAGAGGGTCAAAAATACGATTATTTGACTGAAATTGATCAATATATAGCTTCTAAAAGAAAATTATGCTGCTGCTATTTTCTTTTTTGTCTGCACATTGAACCTAATATACAATAGTATGGCCGAGGCTGTTAAACCTACTAACAATCCTATCCAAATACCTGTACTTTTTAATTCTGTGTGCAAACTTAAATAATAACTTGTCGGAAAACCAATCAACCAATACGCAATAAATGTAATAAAAGTTGGTACTACTACATCTTGCAACCCTCTTAATGCACCCAATATTACCACTTGTAAACCATCGGAAATCTGAAAGATAGCGGCAACAATTAATAATTGGGCTGCTATAGAAATCACCTCCATATTATCCGCTTGATTGGCAACATCATCTACATTTAAATAAATAGTTGGTAGCCACTGATTAAAAATAAAGAAGATCGCTGCAAATACAATCATTAATAAAAAGGTCAAGAAAAATATTGAAATTGCTATGCGCCTTAATGATTTAAAATCGGACAATCCTTTCTGGTTTCCTACGCGTATCATAGCAGCAACCCCTAATCCCATACCTACCATGAATGTCATACTAGACAGGTTTAACGCTATTTGATTTGCTGCCTGGTGATTTTTCCCTAGCACTCCGCTTAACCATACAGCAGAGGTAAATATACCTACTTCAAAAAACATTTGCAGTGCTGATGGAAAACCGAGACTAAAAATCTTTTCAATGACTCTACTTTCAAGTTTTGCAAAATTAAATCCTGTAACATAATCATGGAATTTCTTTTTACTCCTTAATAGGAGCCAAATAAATAATACCATAATTACCCGAGAAGCTAAAGTACCTATTGCTGCCCCTACGATTCCCATTTTAGGAAATCCAAAATTACCAAAAATTAAAAGGTAGTTCAGTGTTATGTTCACTACGTTTGCTATGATCGTAGCATACATAGGATATTTAGTCTGGGACAGACCATCGGAAAATTGTTTGAAGGCTTGAAAAATAATCAATGGAACTAATGATAAAGCTACTAAATCTAAATAGGGCATTGCTAACGCTACCACTTCTGGTGGTTGTTTCATTAAATGCATGACCGGTTTGGCCAACATAATGACTCCAAATAAAAACAAACCTAAAACAGTGCAGAGTAACAAACCGTGTTTTAAGGCGCTTTTTCCCTCTTGTTTTTTCCCCGCAGCATCTGCTTCTGCTACTAAAGGAGTTATTGCGGTAGAAAAGCCAATTCCCAAAGACATCGCTACGAAAACAAAACTATTCCCTAATGATACTGCAGCTAGTTCCGCAGTACCCAATTGCCCTACCATGATATTATCTGCAAGCTGAACAAATGTATGCCCCAGCATCCCCAAAATAACAGGAACCGCTAGGGTCAAATTGTATTTAAATTCTTTGGTATATTGTTGTAACAAAAGGTTATTTATTTATTGGGCGGTAAAGATACACGCTTAGTTTTTCTAAATCTTTCAATTAAAATTCTTTATTTAAATTTTAATGTTTTTTAGCCTCTTCCCAGAATACATCCATTTCTGCTAAAGTCATATCTTTTAATTCTTTCCCTAATGTTTTAGCTTTACTTTCAAGGTATTGAAACCTGCCTATAAACTTCTTATTTGTGCGTTCTAAAGCATTTTCAGGATTTATTTTTAAAAAACGAGCATAGTTTACTAGCGAGAAAAAAACATCACCAAACTCCGCCTCCATTGCATCTGCATCTTTCTTTTCAACTTCTTCATGCAACTCCTGTAATTCTTCTTGTACTTTCTCCCATACTTGTTCTGGTCGTTCCCAATCAAAACCAACCGCAGCAACCTTATCTTGTATTCTACTTGCTTTTACCAAAGCAGGCAAACCTTTTGGAACACCTTCTAAAACACTTTTTCTACCTTCCTTAAGCTTTAACTTTTCCCAGTTTTGTTTTACCTCTTCTTCATTTTCAACCTTAACATCGCCATAGATATGTGGATGCCTATGAATGAGTTTATCACAAATTTCATTGGCAACATCGGCAATATCAAAGTCATTGGTTTCACTTCCTATTTTGGCGTAAAATACGATGTGTAGCAAAACATCTCCTAATTCCTTTTTTACTTCTTGCAAATTGTTTTCAAGGATAGCGTCACCTAATTCATAGGTTTCTTCTATCGTTAAATGCCTTAAGGTTTCCATGGTTTGTTTTTTATCCCATGGACATTGCGTCCTTAATTCATCCATTATTGTTAGTAGTCTATCAAAAGCCTCTAATTGTTTTTTTCGAGAATTCATGTCCGTGTATTCTTTAAATGGTCCTTACTCTTTCTTTTGCTGCTTCAAATTCTCGAACCATATCTTCTACAATAATTTTCGCTGGTTTTATATCATGAATCAGCGACGATACTTGGCCAATTTCTAATTCACCCGCTTCCATATCTCCTTCAAACATACCGCGTTTGGCACGTGCTCTTCCTAAAAGAGCGACTAAATCATCTTTGGTAGCGCCATCTGCATATGTACGTTGCACCTCCTCGTAAAATGTATTTTTTATCAAACGTACTGGCGCTAGTTCCTTTAAAGTCAAATGTGTATCGCCTTCTCCTATTTCAACTACTTTCTCTTTAAAAGCTTGATGTGATGACGCTTCCGTACTTGCTACAAACCGACTCCCCACTTGCACTCCATCTGCTCCTAAAACCATAACTGCAAGCATAGCACTACCTGTAGCAATACCCCCTGCAGCTATTACTGGAATAGAAATTTTTTCTTTTACGGAAGGAATAAGGGTTAAGGTCGTTGTTTCATCTCTTCCATTATGACCTCCAGCTTCAAAACCTTCGGCTACAATAGCATCTACTCCTGCTTCTTGCGCTTTCAATGCAAATTTTACACTACTCACTACATGCACTACGGTAATGCCTTTTTCCTTGAAAAAAGAAGTCCACGTTTTAGGATTCCCAGCAGAGGTAAATACTATTTTCACTCCCAACTCAACAATAATATTCATGAGTTGCTCCAAATCTGGATATAACATGGGAATATTAACTGCAAAGGGTTTATCAGTAGCATTTTGACATTTAAGAATATGTTCTCGCAGGACCTCCGGATACATAGACCCGGCACCAATAATACCCAAGCCTCCGGCGTTAGAAACAGCAGAGGCTAAACGCCATCCACTGGCCCAAATCATACCTCCTTGGATAATAGGATATTGAATATCAAATAATTCTGTAATTCTATTTTGCATAGTTTATGAAATTACACCAGAACCTATCAGATCATCTTTTAGATACCAAGCTACAAATTGCCCTTCGGTTATAGCAGATTGTTTTTCTTCAAAATCTACATACATACCCCCTTCAACTTTATATAATGTTGCTTTCTGCAATTCTTGGCGGTAACGTATACGCGCCAGTACTTGTAAAGAATCATCCATTTTAAGTGCTAGATCTGTTCGTACCCAGTGCAATTCTGCATCTGAAACAAATAAGGTTCTTCTATACAAACCTGGATGGGCTTTACCTTGACCTGTATAAATAATATTTTCATCAACATCTGTTTCTATAACAAACAAAGGTTCTTTAGTACCACCAACATCTAAGCCTTTACGTTGTCCTTTGGTAAAATAATGAGCTCCTTGATGGTTCCCTACTACTTTACCATCTGTTAGATGATAAATTGGTTTCTTCGCAAAATAGGCTAATTCTTCATTTTTATTTAAAAACTCAGTAGGCGCTTCTTGAAAGTGCGCTATCGTTGAAGGAACCTCTATAATTACTCCTTTTTTCGGTTTTAATTTTTGTTGTAAAAAATCGGGCAAACGTACTTTTCCAATAAAACAAAGTCCTTGCGAGTCTTTTTTATCAGCCGTAATCAATTCATTTGCCGCAGCAATTCTACGAACCTCAGGTTTTAATAACTCCCCTACAGGAAATAGCGTTTTCGCCAACTGTTCTTGTGACAACTGACACAAAAAGTATGATTGATCTTTATTAGGATCTTCTCCCGCTAAAAGCTGATACGTTTCTGAACCATCACTATTTTTAATAATTCCTTTTTTACAGTAATGCCCAGTAGCAACATAATCTGCTCCCAATTGCAGCGCGATCTTCATAAAAACATCAAATTTTATTTCTCGATTGCAAAGCACATCTGGATTTGGCGTACGCCCTTTAGCATACTCATCAAACATATAATCAACAATACGCTCTTTATATTCCGCACTTAGATCTACGGTTTGAAAAGGAATTCCTAATTTTTCTGCAACAATCATCGCATCATTACTATCTTCTAGCCAAGGACATTCATCGGATATGGTTACGGTATCATCGTGCCAGTTTTTCATAAAAAGACCAATCACTTCATACCCTTGCTCTTTTAATAAGTAAGCAGCAACACTAGAATCAACACCACCAGAAAGGCCAACAACAACTTTTTTCATTTTTTAAATAAATAGGAGCACAAAAATACAAAATTAGATGCTCAAAAACACTTAGTCGTGCCCATGGATAATAATTTCATTGAGGGCTTTTTTATTTTAGTGACTGAATTATTAACTCCTATTACTTTTTTATTTTGTTAAAGTTTTATTAAAATAAATTAAACAAACGCAACCTTTTATAATTATTATATCTTTATATTGTTTAGCAATTAACTCAAAACACTAAACATTTATTTAAAATTAAAAATTATGAAAAACAATTTCAACTTTAAATCCGTTTTTTTAGGTCTCTTTTTATTAACTTTTGCTGCAGCATGTAATGATGATGATTCTGATGATCCGGTCGTACAAGAGTCTACTACTATAACAGCACTAGCTAGTGCAGATCCAAACTTATCTAGTTTAATAGCGGCGCTTACTGCAGCAGATGGCGGATTACCAGCTGTATTACAGGGCGATGGGCCATTTACCGTATTAGCACCAACTAATGAAGCTTTTGATGCTTTTTTGGGTGACAATACTTTACAGGACATCCCAACAGATGTATTGACACAAGTATTATTAAATCATGTAATTAGTGGTAAGATTGAAGCTGCAGATTTAGCTGCGCTTACCACCCAAGGAAACTACTACGCTTCTACTCTAGCGAATGGAGCCAAAGCAGACACGCACATGAGTATTTATTTTAAAACCGAAGGCGGCGTTACCTTTAATGGAATTTCAGAAGTTATCGATGCAGACATTCAAGCAAGTAATGGTGTAATACATAAAGTAGATGCTGTGATTACCTTACCTTCAGTCGTTGATTTTGCCTTGGCAGATGCTCGTTTTTCTTCTCTAGTAGCTGCCTTAACAGCTGATTCATCATTTGAATATGTTGCCGCTTTAAGCACCGCAAATGGTACTGCACCAGCACCATTCACTGTATTCGCGCCAACCAATGATGCGTTTACTGCGCTTTTAACAGATTTGGAATTATCACAATTGAGCGATGTTCCTGTTGCTACGCTACAAACAGTTCTAGAATTACATGTAGTTACCGGTGCCAACGTAGTTTCTACAGAATTAGCCGCCTTAGACGGTCAAACTGTAGCTACATTAGGAGGTAGTGATATCACCATTAACGCAGCACCAGCTGGAATTGTAGGACCAGGAAATGATACAACACTAAATCCTATCATTATAGCAGATGTACAAGCATCTAACGGAATTATTCACGCTATTAGCAGAGTAATTAGATAATACTTTAGATACTTCATCGGTATTATTTTAAAAAATAACAAAGAGGCTTACAACTATAATTCGTAAGCCTCTTTTTTTATACCCTATATTTTTGCGTTACAACACCACAGGTTTATTTAATATACAGAAATCGGCATTTGGCAACTATTATTTTAAAAAACTTAGTCTTTGTCGCATCTTTGAAGTCCCAAATCTTACCAAACCAACCTCAACAAAAAAGCTCCTAAGCAAGAATTAAATCTTAGCAAAGGAGCTTTTTTTATTACACTATAAATCTAGTTTACTTCTTACCTGCGTTCTTTTGAATTTCTGCCTGTTCCATCATTTCACGCATTTTACGTTGAAACTTATTTTCTTTCTTAGGCTTCTTCTTATTTTCTTGTATTTGCGCATGAATTTTAGCATCATCTAGAATAAAATTCTTTATCGCTAACATAATAAATATGGTAATTAGGTTAGAGATGAAGTAATACAAACTCAATCCACTTGCATAACTATTAAAAAATACCAACATCATTAATGGTGATAAATACATAATAAACTTCATGTTTGGCATACCTGGCTGTTGCGTCATATTCTGCCCCGTTGTCATCATCATATAAAAGAAGATAGCTATAGATGCCAAGATCGGAAACAAACTCACGTGATCTCCGTAAAAAGGTATCGTGAATGGCAATTGTGCTATTACATCATAAGACGATAAATCATCTGCCCATAAAAATGGCTTTTGACGTAGTGCAAAAGACGTTGGGAAGAACATAAACAATGCATAGAAAATTGGCATTTGAATTAAAGCCGGTATACAGCCACTTAATGGACTCACCCCTGCTTTTGTATTCAGCTTCATTGTTTCTTGCTGTTTTTTAGCTGCATTATCCTTATATTTTTCATTGATCTCTGCTATTTCAGGCTTTAGAACCTTCATTTTAGCTTGAGATAAGTATGATTTGTAGGTCACTGGAGACATCGCCAAACGCACCAATATAGTCATAATGATAATGGCTATACCTGCTGGCACCATTCCACTTAGAAAAGTAAATAAAGGAGTAAATACATACCTATTAATCAATCCAAAAATACCCCAACCAAAAGGAACAGAGTCTTCTAAGCCTAAATCTTTATATTGTGCTAAAACTTTAGCATCTGTTGGTCCATAATACCAATTCATAGCATAACTTAATTCTCCACCTTCTAATTTCAAAGGCATCTCAGAAGCATAATCTTTCATATACTTTTGAGTATGTGATTCGTCTTCTACTAAGTTTTTAGAAAATAATTTAGCCGATTCAAAAGGTTTGTTTGTCGCCAAAATTGAGCTAAAAAAATGCTGACGGTATGATAACCATTTCACATCTTTTTCAGTTTCTTCATCATCATCACTACTATCAGATAGTTTACTAATTTTACCATCTTCATGATTATACGTTAGCCTAGTATACCTATTAGAATATTTAATACTTTTAGAATGGCGAATCGCTTTTAATTTCCAATCTAAGTTAATAGGCTTAGTATTATTAATAACGCTACTTAATCCTTGAGTTTTTATAGCAAAGTCTACCAGATAGTCATCTGGTTTCATTTCATAACGGTATTCTAAAAATTGATTTTCAGAAATCTTAGCTTTCATAGAAAGCACTTGATTATCTCCGCTAGTAGTTAATGAAGGTTCAAAAAATAAATCTGCTGTATTTAATGTGCGATTATCATTGGTTGAAAAATTTAATGCAAAGGAAGCATTACCATCTTTTACTAAATAAACAGGAATTGAATCATAGGTGGTAAAATTTTTCATTTTAGCCTCTATAATTTGCCCTCCCTTATTACTAATTCTCAAGTAAACTAGATTGTTTTCTAAAACCGTTGTTTCTTCTGAAGGTTTTGTAAATCCGAAAGCACCTATTGTATTCTTATAATTTGTAACTGCTGTAGAATCTTGTAAATTTAATACAGGAGCTTTTTGTTCCGTATTCACTTCTACCTTTTCTTCTTTAGCTTTAGCATCAATTTGCTCTTGCTCTACTTTTTTTGCTGCTACCTCTTCATCTGTTGGTTGGTTTTGCCAAAACATAAAAAGCAAAATTCCAAAAATCAATACAAAACCAATTATCGACTTTACGTCTAATTTCTTTTCTTCCATTTATCACTATTAAATAAACCTTATGCTTTTATTGTGCATTTCTAGTTTCGAGTAGGTGCAAATATAGCCCCAATTCTATTATTTGTGCCATAGTGGCAGTAATCTTAAATTTTATGATCTAATGCTGCTTTTACAAAACCTACAAATAAAGGATGTGGGTTTAGCACCGTACTCTTATATTCTGGATGGTATTGAACACCTATAAACCAAGGATGACTAGGAATTTCTACAATCTCTACAAGACCTGTTTCTTTATTTACTCCTGAAGCTAACATGCCAGCTTTTTCAATTTCCTCTTTATAATCATTATTAAACTCATAACGATGACGGTGACGTTCTGCTATTTCGGTAGCACCATGGTAAATTTTACTAGCAAGGCTTCCTTTTTTCAAAGTACAATCCCAACTACCTAAACGCATGGTCCCTCCTTTATTCGTTATATTTTTCTGAGTTTCCATTAAATTAATAACAGGATGTTCGGTACTTTCAAGCATTTCTGTAGAGGTAGCATCTTTATATCCCAACACATTTCTAGAAAACTCTATAACCGCCATTTGCATTCCTAAACAAATTCCTAAAAACGGAATATTGTTTTCTCTTGCATATTGTACTGCTTTAATCTTGCCTTCTATACCTCTTTCTCCAAAACCAGGAGCAACCAAAATACCATTTAAGCCTTTTAATTTAGACTCAAAGTTTTTATCATTGATATGTTCGGAATGTATAGAACGCACATTAACTTTTACTTCGTTAACGGCTCCTGCATGAATAAACGACTCTAAGATAGATTTATAAGAATCTTGTAACTCTACATATTTACCTACTAAACCAATAGTAACTTCATGCTTAGGGTTCTTATGTTTATTTAAAAATTGATTCCATTGATCAAGGTTTGGTCGTGTAGTATCTGGCAAACCTAAACGCTGTAAGGTTACAGTATCTAAACCTTCCTCTTGCATTAGAATAGGCACATCATAAATAGTAGATGCATCTATAGATTGTATTACCGCTTCTCGTTTTACATTACAGAATAATGCAAGTTTATGCTTTATCTCATCAGAAATTTCGTGCTCTGTTCTACACACTAATATATCTGCTTTAATACCACTTTCCATTAAGGTTTTTACGGAGTGTTGCGTCGGTTTTGTTTTTAATTCACCTGCGGCAGACAAATAAGGCACCAAGGTTAAGTGAATTACAATCCCGTTATTATCACCAAGTTCCCAAAGTAATTGACGCACTGCTTCAATATATGGCAAAGACTCAATATCACCAACCGTACCCCCTATTTCAGTAATAACGATATCATAATCACCGCTTTTACCTAAAATTTGAATTCTTTCTTTAATTTCATTGGTAATGTGAGGAACCACTTGAACTGTTTTACCTAAAAACTCACCTCTACGCTCTTTTTCAATAACACTTTGGTAAATTCTACCCGTAGTCACATTATTAGCTTGAGAAGTAGTTGTATTTAAAAAACGTTCATAATGGCCAAGATCTAAATCGGTCTCCGCACCATCATCAGTTACATAACACTCCCCATGTTCATAAGGGTTTAATGTACCTGGATCAACATTTATATATGGATCTAATTTTTGAATGGTAGTTCTATACCCTCTGGCCTGCAATAACTTGGCTAGAGAAGCGGCGATAATACCTTTACCGAGTGAGGAAGTAACCCCACCGGTTACGAAAATATATTTTGTCTGTGACATGAAGCGTTTAGGTTGTTTTCTTAACGCAAGCAAAAATACAAATTGCTACCACATATATGGCTTATTGTTTAGGAAAATCTTTCTGAATTTTATAGATAAGCCCTTCTAGACCATTTATTTTAATCTCCGTCATAGCTTTTAGCAAGTCTCCCAGCTTACCTTCAGGAAATCCTTTTTGCTGAAACCATATCAAATAAGGCTCTGGAAGTGAAACCAAATAACGTCCTTTATACTTTCCAAAAGGCATCCGATAATGCGCTAACTCTATTAATTTACGTGTATCTGGTTTTATTTCCATGAAAATAATTAGTATAAAAAACCGTTTAAGTTTCTTGGGTTAAAATTATTCATTTAAAAGTAGAAATGCTTAGATTACAGCGCTAATTTGATGATTTTTTACAACTAGTCGATTAAAAAAGTTATTTTAAAATTAAAATCACATCACTATTATTAAATGTCTAAATTACATTTATTCATCAAAATAATTTATATTTGATATTCACCTGTTAAAAAAATAAAAATGGAAAGACGTAAATTCATTGGAACTGCTGCTGTAGGATCATTAGGCATTGTCTCTTGCAAAGCTGCAAATGCCCCTATAGATACTCTAAAAAAAGATTTTGTATTGAAAAACAATATCAATCACAGCGTTTGCCATTGGTGTTTTGGTAAAATTCCATTAGAAGACTTCTTAAAAACATTAAATGAACTAGGTGTAAAATCTATAGATTTAACAGGACCAGAAGAATGGCCAATACTGAAAAAATATAATATTCACGCTTCTATGTGTTGGGGTGCTGGAAAAGGAATTACTGAAGGCTGGAACGATCCAAAATTACACGAAGAATTAATTGCCGATTACGAGCAAATAATTCCTAAAGTAGCAGAAGCTGGCTATACCAATCTAATTTGTTTTAGTGGAAATAGAAATGGCATGGATGATAAGGTTGGTCTTAAAAACTGTGCAGAAGGTCTTAAAAAAATTATGCCATTGGCAGAAAAACATGGTGTGGTACTTCAAATGGAACTCCTTAATTCTAAAATTAATCATGAAGATTATATGTGTGATACTTCTGCATGGGGCATAGAATTATGCAAAGCAATAAATTCTGAAAGCTTTAAATTGCTTTTTGATATTTATCACATGCAAATTATGGAGGGTGATATTATTCGCACTATACAAGATAACCACCAGTATTTTGGGCACTACCATACCGCTGGAGTTCCTGGAAGGAATGAAGTTGATGAATCACAAGAATTATACTACCCAGCAATTATGCGTGCAATTTTAGCAACAGGATTTACCGGGCACGTTGCACAAGAGTTTCTTCCAAAAAAAGATGATAAAATAGATTCCCTTAAGCAAGGCTTTCTAATATGCGATGTCTAATAGACATCACATATTAGATTAGTCCTTCAATAGTTTATTAAGTCTAATTTCCCAAATTACCTGTTGCTCTCGGTTGCGAGAAAAATTAGTTTCAGCATCATATAGATTCTGGTACTCATTAAGGTCTGTATTAATTTGATTGTAAATAGCCTTTACTTCCGCTTTCGCTTTATTTGTAAAGGTGGCTTTATTCAAACGTTCTAAGAATTTTCTGGCATACAACTCAGTAATGTCGAAATGCAACTGCTCATGTTTTAAAATTACAGTATCACATACTTCTGGACGGTACCATGATTCATTTGGATAAAAATGAGATTTTACTTCAAAATTAACCTCAACAACAGCATCATTTTTCCGAAGCGTAGAAAAACTATACGTTAATCCACTTGCGGTTACAGCAGCTGCTCTAGTATTGGTAGGTTCTCCTTTAAAATCTGCCCAACTCAATTTTGTATTAGCATCCCAAAGGATAATTTCCTCTTCTTGAGCCGAAAGTGGCAAGATAAATAACACAAAAAAGAATGGTATAATTCTTATAAATCCCAATGAAACGTAATTACTTTTTCAATAGCTGGATGCAGACTAAAGTGCACTGGACATGTATTTGCGGTATGCTCTAGAATCTTTCTGTTCTTATCAGAAATAGCACTAGGTAAATTTAGCACAACTTCAATTTTAGAAATCCTTCTTGGTTCAGTGGCCATATGCTTGGTTACGCCTGCTGTAGCTCCTTTTAGATCTACCGCTAAACCGTTAGCCTTAATTCCCATCATTGTCATCATGCAACTTGCTAAACCTGTTGCAACTGTATCTGTAGGAGAGAAAGCCTGACCTAATCCATTATTATCTACTGGAGCATCTGTAGCAAAAATATCTCCTGAAGCTAAATGCTCACAACTATTTCTTAAACCTCCTAAATAAGTAACTTTTGCTGTCATTTTTAATCTAATTGTTTTATCCACATCTCATCATAAGCCATAATATAACTAGAGTGATTACGGTAACCTGCAGCACCCTCTCTTGTATAATTAAACTTATTAGCACTGTATTTTGTTTCTCCAACAAACTTTGAAGCCTCAAAAAGATTCTGTTTGTACGCTAATTTCAATAAAACATCAAACGTAATATCAAAACCTCTACGTGCAAATTTATCTGGAGATTTCCCTTTATTCATTCTCTTATAAGCTGACTCAAAAGAATCATTTTTATCTTCTCCATCAACAGAAGGGTAAGTGAATGATAAATAAGAAAGATGCGTATGGTTTATTTTATCACTATCAAAAGCTTTTCCTTTATTCGTGGTAAATACACGAATTTTTCTTTTATCTGTAATAGAAGCATTCAATACAGAAATTACACTATTAATAGTGTTTAACTGATCTGTTTCTAAGAAAACCCAATTCTCTTGACTAGAAGAGAGTAAAGCTACAATCTTATTTTTCATTGCATATTTCTCTACCAATTGTAAAGACTTTGCATTTGGAAATTCTTTAACAATCAATTCCTTTGTTGCTTTATGCTCATCATCAGCGATAACCACTATATTTTCGGTTCCTACATTTTCTTTTACATAAGAAAACATATGCTTCATCAAATCGGTATCAGAAGGTACGGTATAAAATACATTAGAAAGACTAATATCGCTTTTAGCTGGTAACGGAGCTATTACCGGAATTTGGTTTTGACCGACACGTACCGCAACCTCTTGTAATGACTGAGAATCTAAAGGACCTATTACAGCATCCGCATTTTTAAGTTCTGGCTTAGCCAATAATGCTCTAGTTTTTTCGACACTTTTCTCAGTATCAAAAACAGAAACATTCACTGTAAGCCCTAATTTTTTTATAGAATCTAAGGCAACTAATGCACCACTATATAAACCCAAACTATAATTAGCATCCTTTCTTTTAACAATGGCATCGCTTGCTGAAGATTTATTATCAACATTTATCATATCCAATCTAAACGGTAATAAAAACACCAAGTTAGGCTTTGTAGAAAGATTCATTTTACTAACAAGGTCTACGTTTTCTATTATCAAGGAATTTTTCACTTCAAAATCGCCATTGCTATCTTTTGGGATTTTTAAAACCATTCCAGCTTTTAGTCCATTTTGAAGCTCAGGGTTTAACGCCAGCAATTCTTTGTAAGATAGGCCTAGTTTTCTATTTAAAGAATATTCTCCTTCGCCTTGTTTAACTTCATAAAAATTAAAGTTCTCTGTATTAACAGACTTTTTATCTGTTTTTTTCTGTGGTATTCTAATGACCATCCCTTCTTGCAATCCTCTATCTTTTACTTCAGGGTTTAATGCCTTAATCTCTGCTTCTGTAGCTCCAAATTCTTTTTCAATAGCATAAAATCCTTTTTTAGGAGGAACGGTATAAGAAATAAATAGTTGTGAAGTTTGATCTGCAATAGTACTCCCCGCTTTTTTAGGCAAACGCAACTCCTGACCAGAGGCCAAATAGGTATCTAGTTTAGATAAGTCCGGATTAAGCACCAAAAGACTATCAATTGTAATACCGTATTTATTAACGATAGACCATCTAGTTTCCTTTGGTTTTACCGTATACATTTCAAAAAGACCATTATCAAAAGGATTATCTTCTGGTTTCATCTTTTTAAACTTAGGAATTTTCAAAGTCATTCCTTTTTTAAGTTGCACAGAATACAACTCTTTATTGTATTTTTTTATCGCATCTTGACTTACATCAAATTTTTCTGATAAACGAAAAAGATTATCTTTTCTCTTTACTTTATAAGATATAAAACTCGTTGGCTCCTCTTGTACAATAATGATACTTTTACTTTCATCTGTACCATTACCAGCCGTAGTTTTTACCGTAACCCCTTTTGAATCTGCCGCTTTAGCGTCTAAAGGAATAATCAAGATGGTATTCGGTTTTAATTCCGCTACATTCTTTATTTCCTTATTCAGATTTAAAATACGTTCAGGAGTTGTTTTATACTGTGTAGAAATACTATGAATAGTTTCTCCTTTTTTCACAGCATGTGTTGTGAATTTTTGAGCAACTGCCGAAAAGCTTACCAACAAAACTACTAGTGTTGACAAAAAATATTTCGCGAATGGTCTCTGCATCTTACTATATTTTCTTTAGTGTTGATTTTATTTCTTTCAAATAGAAATTACTACTTATCAAGTTTAAGTAATCATACCTATTTAAATAAACATTTTAAATCAGATTATGTTATTATTAGTACTTTAAATTTTATTCCCACTCAATAGTTGCTGGTGGCTTTGAACTGATGTCATATACCACTCTATTTACCCCTCTAACCTTATTGATAATATCATTAGAAGTCTTTTGCAAAAACTCATATGGTAAATTTACCCAATCAGCAGTCATGCCATCGGTACTTTCTACAGCGCGTAAAGCTACACATTTTTCATAAGTTCTCTCATCTCCCATTACCCCTACACTATTTACGGGTAAAAGCATTGCACCAGCTTGCCAAACTTTATCATAAAGCCCTGCGCTCTTTAATCCATTTATAAAAATAGCATCTACTTCTTGCAAAATTGCTACTTTTTCTCGGGTAATATCTCCAAGAATTCTGATGGCTAATCCAGGACCAGGAAAAGGGTGTCTTCCTAATAACAAAGGATCTAATCCCATACTTGCTCCTACTCTACGCACCTCATCTTTAAATAACATACGAAGTGGCTCTACTACACTTAATTTCATAAAGTCTGGTAATCCCCCTACATTATGATGACTTTTTATGGTTGCAGATGGTCCTCCTGTAGCAGAAACAGATTCTATTACATCAGGATAAATAGTTCCTTGAGCCAACCACTTTGCATTTTCTACTAAATGTGATTCATCATCAAAAACCTCAATAAATACACGCCCAATTATTTTACGTTTTTTCTCTGGATCACTCTCTCCTGCTAATTCATCCAAAAAGCGTGCCGAAGCATCTACTCCTTTAACGTTAAGTCCCATTCCTTCGTATTGCTCCAACACACTTGGAAACTCATCTTTACGAAGCAATCCATTATTCACGAAGATGCAGTGCAAATTTTTTCCAATTGCTTTATGTAATAACATCGCTGCTACTGAAGAATCTACACCTCCAGAAAGACCTAATATAACTTTATCGGTACCGATTTTTGCTTTTAAATCTGCTACTGTAGTCTCTACAAATGAATCTGGTGTCCAGGTTTGCGCTACTTTAGCTATATGTACTAAAAAGTTTTCTAATAATTGTTTCCCGTCTTTAGAATGATATACTTCTGGATGAAATTGAATTGCATAAGTATCTTCACCTTCCAACCGGTATGCAGCATTTTCAACATCATCAGTACTTGCTAAACGGGTTGCATTTGCTGGTAATTCTTTTATAGTATCTGAATGACTCATCCAAACTTGACTCCCTACATTAATCTTATCAAAGAAAGCTTCGTCAGATTTTACGAACGATAAATTAGCTCTACCATACTCTCTAGTATTTGATGGCGCTACATTACCCCCTTGAAAATGTGCTAAATATTGCGCTCCGTAGCAAACTGCCAACATTGGCTTCTTACCTTGTATCCCAGATAAATCTGGATGCGGAGCGTCTTCTGCTCTCACTGAAAAAGGAGAGCCAGAAAGTATCACTGCTTTATAGGTTGATAAATCTTCTGGGAGTTTATTGTAAGGTTTAATCTCACAAAAAATATTAAGCTCTCTAACTCTTCTAGCTATGAGTTGTGTGTACTGAGAACCAAAATCTAAAATCAGGACGTTATTTTGCATCCGCAAAAATAGTAAAATGTAAATTTTAGAAAAGGTTCTTTTCGTTATATTTATATAAAAATTTTTAACCCCTTTTTTTCTTGCCTATTAGAGTCGTTTTTTTTTGCAATTAAAACTATTTTTGAATTAAATAAATAGAGTATGACTTCAACCGTATTTACCGAGATAAAAGAAGAGTTAAAAAAAGGGATTACCGAGTATGGACATCCTTTCCGATTTTTCACCTTAGGCACTGTAGGGTTAGACAAAATGGCCAGATTGCGCACGGTGGTATTGCGTGATTTTTCAGAGGAATGGAACCTTAGCTTCTTTACCGATAAACGCTCTAAAAAGGTAACTCATATTATAGAAAACCCTAAAGTTTGCATCTTACTTTATCATCCAGAAAAAAGAATACAATTAAAGATTGAAGGCAATGCTTTTGTTGTTAAAAACGATAAAAAGATAGCCAAATACTGGAATCGGATAAAAGACGACGCTAAAAATGACTACACAACAACCCTAGCACCAGGAAGTAATATTAACAGCCTGACGGAAATAGAATACCTAAACGAAGGAAATCATTTTTGTTTGATAACTATTGAAGCGCATAAAATTGAATACTTGCGACTTGATAAGCCAAATCATATCAAAATTAGATATTCAAAAGATGACAACCATTGGAAAGGGGAATTTCTAGTCCCTTAATGCATGGTCGCTAATATATCAGAAATATCCTTTTCTGTTGTATCCGGATTTATAAAACAAAAACGAGCTACTGTTTCAAATTCATTTCCTTGCTTCCATTTTGTTGGTGTTACTAATGCAAAACCTTTTCTATGGTTTTCATACGTCCAATTTCTATAATCATCAGGAGTCCAGCCCTTACGTCTAAACAGGACACATGATAAGCTTGGTTCGCGCACCAATTCTACATGTTCATCTTTTTCTATTAATTTCCCCGCAGTATTAGCTAAAGTAATACCACATTCTACTGCCCATTTGTATTTATCCACGCCATGCATTGCTAATGAAAACCATAAAGGCAGGCCTCTTAACCTTCGGGTAAGTTGAATTTGATAGTCTGAAGGATTAAAACCATGAGCCCCTTCATCCTTGAAAATTTCTAAATAAGAACCTTCTTGAGAATGTGCCGCTTTTGCTATTTCTGGATTTTTATATAAAATAGCACCACAGTCATAAGGAGAAAATAACCACTTATGTGGATCTATTGTAATGCTATCTGCTTTTTCAATTCCTTTAAACAAATGCCGTACAGAATCTGCTAATAAAGCACCACCACCATATGCTCCATCTACATGAAACCAGAAATCGTGATGTATGCAAAAATCTGCAATTCCGTCTAAATCATCAATGATACCCGCATTGGTAGTTCCTGCAGTAGCTACTACAGCGAAAACCCTACTTTGCTTCTCTACAGGTAAATTTTGAAATAAGGCTTTCAAATCCTCAGCATCCATTCGTTCTTCTGAGGGCACTAATAAAATTTCGGCATCCATAACTTTAGCCATAGCCTTCACAGAAGAATGCGCTCCTACAGAAGCTATAATAACTCCTTTTTTATCAATATTTATTGGGTTTTGCCTCCAATTCTCACGGGCGGCAACCATTGCAGAAAGATTCGCTGCGGTTCCTCCGCTTGTAAATACGCCGAAAGAACCTTTAGGCATTCCTGTTAAAGAAACCAACCAATGCATTGCTTCATTTTCACAGAAAATTCCTCCAGCACCTTCCATCCAATAAGCACCATGAATACTTGACGCAGAAGTCACCAGATCAAACATAATAGCTGCTCTTGTTGGTGATGCTGGCACAAATGCCAAATGCCGGGGATGATCAATAGGCACTGTTGCTTTCACTAAAACATCACGAAATAATTGAAATGCCTTTTCACCACCAATACCTTCAGAAGTAATAGTTTCCCCGACTAAAGCTTTTAATTCTTCTTCCTTTTTGGGTTGCCCTAGTTCTGGTGAGGTCTTTGTAATCCTATTGATCACATATTTCATGACATCTAAGGTCATTTCAACTAATTCTATATCTATGTTGTGCATAATTGATTCTTCAAAAAAATATCAATTCTAAAAACCCACAAAACGGTCTAAACTATAAAAAATATTGTAGCTATTCTTTTCTAGTTTTTAATGATACTTAAACATTAATAATTGTTATCAAAGTTAGGGAAATTAACTACTTAAATAAGTTCCTCTAAAATTTTACCACAATCTAAACTTTCAAGAAAATAGTAGCATTCAAATAATTAATTTTACAATTAAAATTGAATCCTCTATAAAAAAAATTATAGAAATTTAAACTATTAAAAAACAGTGACTTACAAAACAACCTATGTCACAAAACAGACTAACGTCTTTTAGGATAAAAACAGACTATTCACAGTATTAAATTCCGTAATCTAAATAAATAATTAACGCATTATATTATATGAGTAATTTTATTAAACTGTTTCTATATATTTGATTTTAATAAAGGAACAATACTTATCAAAATGCTTTTAAAAAGAATTCAAAAAATATCCTTCGAAAAACTGACCCTTTTCACCATTCTAATATACATTGTTTCTCTTTTCTATAATTTACATTTAGAACCACTAAGACTAGAAGAACCAAGAAGAGCCTTGGTTGCCCTTGAAATGTTATTCAACAATAATTTTATTGTTACCACGCTATTAAATGACACCTGGTATGACCACCCCCCTCTATACAATATAATTCTTGCATTAAGCTTAAAGATTTTTGGCTTAAATACATTTGCACTTCGTTTTCCTTGTGCCTTTTCTTTACTCCTGACTGGAGTATTAATTTATGTAATGGGCAAGAAGTATATTTCTAAAAAATTTGGCATTCTAAGTACCCTATTTTATCTCATCGCTGCAGACATATATTTTTATTTTTCTACCATAGCAGAGATAGATATTTTTTACTCTTTATTGGTGTTATTATCTTTTTTTAGCATATTCCACTTTCACCAAAAAAAACAATACTACCATCTCTTTGGATTTGCGTATTTATTCATTTCTTTAGCTTTTTTAACTAAAGGGTTTGCCTCCTATGCTTTTATCGTATTGACATTAAGTGCTTATTTAGGCTATCAAAGAGAATTTAAAAAACTTTTTAGTTTTCCTCATATACTTTTTGGCTTTTGCGCTTTAGTTTTTCTAGGCCTTTACCTATATACTTACTCTTTATATGAAGACTTACCTGCCTACATTTCCAAAATGTGGGGACTTACAAGCAGTAGAACGGTTTTAGGAAGAGGTATAGGAAAACTAGCACTACATATACTAACTTTCCCTTTAAACTTTATTGCAGTATTATTCCCTTCTACACTATTTCTACTTTTTAGTTTTAAAAAAGGACAAATTAAAAGGATAAAAGAAAAACCATACTTGGTCTTTTTAGCGCTAACGCTATTTATAAATTTTAGTGTATATCTTATTTCTCCAGGGGCCAAAATAAGATATACCTACATGTTTTTCCCAATTGCAATTAGCCTTTTAACTTATTCATTTTACCTTCAAATTGAAGATAAAGAATGGCGTAAAAAAGTTTTTTATAGCATCATAAAAACACTAATGCTACTCATTGCTGCTGCACTTTTCATAGCTCCTTTTATTAGTATAAGTGCCAATCCTGTGTATTTGAACTTAAGCTTGCCATTATTTGGTATTGCCATACTTTCTACATTATATTTAAATATTAAATCAACCACTTATATTAAAAGTCTATCGGTTATTTTATTTTTCATTGTTTGTCGTCTTACATTTGACCATATTGCAATGCCTATAAAAGCAAACCTTCCAAAAAATAATTTACATAAGAATTTTGCAGAAAACATTAACAAACTGGTCAGTGACGATGATAAAATTTACGTGCTAACAAATGATGAAATGAATACGTTTATTGATATTCCATTTCTTTTTTATGAAACTGCTGCTTACTTAGAAATGTCTAGGAAACAACTAGTTTACAAAGCGCATTCTATTACTAAAAAAGGATACTACATTATTAATCTAGAAAAGAATAAAGGATATACACCTGTATACCTCTTTGAAATTAATAATACTAAACTTGCTTTAATAAAACAGCAATAAATGGTTTCTACTGCATTTAGAAAGGTGATACTTTCTGATAAAATTTACTGGATATTAATACTGGGTTTCTTTTTCCTACTGTATGCTCCAAATTTACTGAGAGAAGGTATGTTTGTAGATGGAATTTGGTATGCTACCATATCTCATAATTTAGCTAATGGTTTTGGGTCTTTATGGAAACCAATGTTTACCAATACTATATTTCCTGAGTTTTATGAACACCCTCCTTTAGTTTTTTGGATTCAGAGTTTATTTTTTAGAATATTTGGTAGTACGTTTTGGACCGAAAGAATTTACTGTCTCTTTATTTTTATAATTACAAGTTTCCTTATTGTAAAGATTTGGAGAATTATAAATAGTAATAATAGCTCTTATAAAAAAGTAACGTATCTACCGCTTGCCCTTTGGATGCTCAATTTCCAAACCTTTTTTGCATATCCAAACAATGTATTAGAATGCACACTTACCATATTTACGCTATCTGCAATCTACCTCTTAATAAAGAGCTTAATCTCTTCTGAAAGAACATCATACCTATTCATATTCCTTTCAGGAATATTCGTATTTCTAGGGGTAATGTGTAAAGGAGCTGTTGCCTTATTCCCTTTTGCATTTTTTCCGTTATACTTACTTATCTACAAAGGAAATATTAAAGAACTGGTAACCAAGACTTTACTTGTAATTGCTAGTTTTTTAATTTGCTTTTTTATTGTTCTTCAATTTGAAAATGCGAGAATGTTTTTTGTTCAATACATAGACAATCAAATAATCAAATCTATTTTAGGATTTAGAACAGAAAATATGCGAGAAAGCAGGTTTTATATCTTAAATGCCCTTTTAAAAGGGATTCCTGTTACCTTGGGATTATCTATTCTACTAGTTGTATTCGCCTTTTTTGGGAATAAAAAAAAATGGATCTTTGACAAGAGTCATAATAAAAAAAGTGCTTTCTATTGCCTAATTGCACTTTCTGCTTCTGCACCAATAATGATTAGCCTAAAACAAGCAGGATATTATTTGGTACCCTCTTTACCCCTATTCTCTATTGCACTAGCACTACTCGTTGTACCTTCTTTTGTGTTTTTAAAAGAAAAATTTAAAAAAAATCTAAAAAATTATCTAAAATTTTCATGGTGTAGTATAGCCTTTCTATTTATATGTATTGCAATAGCCGGTAGAAATATTGGAACCATCGACAAAAGAGATCGTGATAAAATAAATTTCGTAAACGCAACTAAAAATCGAATTCCTGCTAAAAGTATCCTAGATTTTAAATCTATCAATTTAGAGCATTCTCTGCATGCTTTTTTCCAACGAAATCAGTTTATAGCCTTAGATACTTCTGTTACATTTTCTAATAATTATTTCATCATAGAAAAAGAAGTTGACACAATTTCTTTAGAAAATTACGATTTACTACCTGAGTTCAATGACACTAAATACCATGTGTATTTAAAACATTAAAATTTCAAAATCTTTAGAAAGTGGCTTTAAATTTTCTACCAAGGCAGGAATTAATTTATCGCCATACTCTAAATAAAATTGCGAAAAATTCTGTTGCCGTTCTTGTAGTGATTTATTCGGGAATAAGTCATTCTGTATTTCCGTTATTCTAATTACATGATCTTTTAATTTTCGCTTCTGTGCTTTCAACAAACGTTTCTCTAGATGTTCTAATCCTTTTATTTGCTTAACTTCTTGTGCTTTGACTGCACCTAAAAAAGTTTCATCTGTTTGTGTAGCTAAATCATACAGTGCTTCAAACTGGACTTTCAATAACTCTTTTTGAGGCGAAAAATCAATATCAATATTAGAAATAGCTCTAATCCTTTTATTAATAAAGCTATTCTGTTTCAAAAACAAATCTGAGATTTTCAAATCTAACTTGGCTATCTTTTCACCTTGCTTTCCTGTAATCAATAAGGCTGAGTTTCGCAGTAGCAGCATAGGAAAAGTAACCCCAACGGCATCAAAATAAGCTTTAAGTTCTAACCAATACGCAAGTTCTCCCCCTCCTCCGATATAACAGAGGTTAGGTAAGATAACTTCTTGATATAAAGGGCGACATACCACATTGGGTGAAAAACGCTCTGGATGATTTTCTAACTCACGTAATACCTCATCTTTTGTAAACGATATTTTAGTATCATTAACGAAATACGCACCATGCTGCTCTATGATTCGTTCCCGCACACCATCTACTAAATAAAAATAATTAATCTCTCTGGGGTTTACTTGAACGCCATAATTCTCAGGCAAAGCAGTTAAAGCTTCTATACTTTTTGTAACGGCTTTAAAAGATTTTTCTTCTAGTAAATCTGATTTAACATAAGGAATTAACAAGCGTTTTAAGGCTACATCATCACCATCTATAATAACCAATCCGTAGTCTTTAAACAATTCGTTGGCTAAAAAACGTGTGGCCTCTGTTAAATTCGCATGATTTAGATAGGCATTAGTAAAAAGAGTCTTAAGGTATTCCGCATTTTTACTCCCTCCTAGTTCTGCTGCTAAGGTTTCGCTCAACAATTCTAATCCATGAGTATCTAAACGGCCAACCCCTCCTGAGGCTTCCTTATTCCATTGAATTTTCTTTCCATTAAGATTAAAATAATTAATCTCCTCAAAATCATGATCTTCCGTAGCCATCCAATATACTGGAACAAAATTTAATCCTGTATGTTTTGCCTTCAACGCTGTTGTAAGGTTTATGGTCGCTATAATTTTATATAAAAAATACAAAGGCCCTGTAAACAAGTTCAGTTGATGACCTGTTACGACGGTGAATGTATTTTCTTCTTTTAAACTGTGAATATTAGATTTCGTTGCTTCGCTAGCATCAATACCAGTATATTGTTGGTCTAATGCCTCTGATAAAATTACTCGGCTACTCTTTGGGAAATTTTTTTGTTTCTCAATAATTTGTGCTTCAAAGTTCTCAAATGCAGGAAACCTATTATAGAAAGGTTTTAATGCCTCTGATTCTTCTAAATAATCACACATTATTTTTGAAAAATACCCAGTTTGCTTAAATGGAATACCATCAATCTTCATAATTCTAATTAAAAATGGTTGTAAAGATAAAATTCTTAAAACGTATCAATATCTAAAAATACGTTAAGAAGTTAAATATTTTAGCATAAAAGTTTTTATAAACCCTAATATTTCTTCTTGATATTATTATTAGATTTGAGTAAAATCAAACAAGCACCACATGAAAAGAATTTTAGTCGCACTTTTATTTACTACTTACATGGTTACCAATGCACAAAAAATTCAATCTCCATCAGAATTTTTAGGCTATGAATTAGGTACTGAATTTTCTAGACATCATGAAGTTGTAGATTATTACACATATTTAGCACATACGGTTTCTGATAGAGTTTTATTAAAACCTTACGGAAAAACAAATGAAAGAAGACCACTAGTACTTGCCTATGTATCTTCTCCAGAAAATATTAAGAATATTGAAAACATACGCGCTAATCATTTAAAAAGCACAAGAGGTGAGGGCGATGCTAAAATTGCCATTGTATGGTTAAGCTATAATGTACATGGTAATGAAAGCGTAAGTACTGAAGCTTCTATGCAAACCATCTATGAGCTATTGACTAATAAGGTTTCTTACCTTGAAAATACGGTAGTTATAATAGATCCTTGTATTAATCCTGATGGCCGGGATCGCTATGTAAACTGGTATAATGAAAATAAAAACACACCCAACAATGTAGACCCAAAAAGCATAGAACATCACGAAGGTTGGTTAAATGGTAGAGCAAACCACTATATGTTCGATTTAAATAGGGATTGGGCTTGGTTAACGCAAGTTGAAAGTCAGCAGCGCTTAAAAGCCTATAATCTATGGCTACCACATGTTCATGTAGATTTCCATGAACAAGGTATAAATGAACCGTATTATTTTGCACCAGCTGCAGAACCTTATCATGAAGTAATCACTAATTTCCAAAGAGATTTCCAGGTAACAATCGGTAAGAACCATGCTAAATATTTTGATAAAAATGGTTGGTTTTATTTCACCAAAGAAGTATTTGATTTATTCTACCCAAGTTACGGTGACACCTACCCTTTATATAATGGAGCCATAGGGATGACTTACGAACAAGGTGGAAGTGGGCGTGCCGGATTAGGCATAATAACACGTACTGGAGACACACTTACCTTAAAAGACAGAATTGCGCACCATTTTACCACAGGAATATCTACCGTTGAAGTAGCCTCTAAAAATGCTAGTAAATTAAATGAAGAATTTAAGAAATTTTACACCAATAAAAATTTTAAATATAAGAGCTATGCTTTAAGTGGTTCTGATGACAAAGTAAATGCCTTAACACAATTATTAGCCCAGCACCAGATAGAATACGGATGGTCTGACGCTACTACACTAAAAGGTTTTGATTATACTAGCGGGAAAATAAAAAGTAGAAAAATAGCTCAGAATTCACTAATAGTTTCTACAGATCAACCAAAGGGGACTTTGGTAAAAGTTCTATTTGAACCCAATGCAAAATTGAGTGATTCTCTAACTTATGATATTACAGCATGGTCATTACCTTATGCTTATGGTTTAGACGCCCTTGCAACTGAAACAAAAGTAAATGCTACGACCAATATTACCACAAAAGATCCTATCAAAAATATTATTTCTGAAAACACCTATGCCTATATTGGCGATTGGAATAGCATGAATGACGCGCGTTTTTTAGCCGATCTTTTAAAAGAAAATATCAAAGTAAAATTTACTCAAAAGCCTTTTACTTTAGAAGGTAAAAAATATGAGCGCGGAAGTTTAATTATTACGAAGTCTGATAACCGAAATAAAAAAGATTTTGCTATCAAACTTTCTGAAATTTCTGAGAAACACGCCAAACACTTGATGTCTACTTCTACAGGGTTTGTAGATCGTGGTGATGATTTTGGTTCTAGTTCTGTACACCTAATAAAGAAAAATAATATAGCAGTCCTTACTGGAAAACCAACTAGCACTTTGCAATTTGGCGAAGTGTGGCACTTTTTTGAGCAACAATTAAAATACCCACTTACGGTATTGGAAAGTGATTTTTTGAATGCTGATGATTTAGAAGCATATGATGTTTTAATTCTACCTGATGGTTGGTATGGAAGCTTTATGCGTAATAATATCCAGAAAGAATTAAAAGAATGGGTTGAAAATGGCGGCAAACTTATTGCCATGGGCGGAGCTATTGAGGGCCTCGAAGGTAAAAATGGCTTCAAAATAAAAAGTAAAAAAACCGAAAAAGACACTACTAAAACAGAACCTCTAATCAGTTATGAAGATTCTGAACGTGAAGGAATTAAAAATTTAATTACAGGTGCCATTTTTAAAACTAAAGTTGATAAAACTAATCCATTAGCATTTGGGTATGAGGATACTTATTTTACTTTAAAACTGGGCGATGATGCTTTTGATTATTTAAAAGAAGGCAATGCCGTATATCTAGAAGAAGAAACTACGCCCACTGCTGGTTTTGCCGGTAGTGACGCAAGAAAAAAAATTGCAAACACATTAGTATTTGGAACTGAAAACTATGGTAAAGGCCAAGTTGTTTACATGGTAGACAACCCTTTATTCAGAGGTTTCTGGGAAAATGGAAAGTTATTTTTTGTCAATGCTTTGTTTATGGTCGATTAAAGAAACGATTCTAAATAAAAAAAGAGCGTTGCAATGCAACGCTCTTTTTTTTACATAAAATTACGCGCTAATATTTAGTGGAATCTAAGTTAGATTCTTCACCATCTTTAGTGATTAATTTCACTTCATCAAAACCCATTAATTTAAACTGCTCAAATTGCGTGTCAGCATCCCCCACTACGATATAAGCCATTTTATCTTGGTTAAGTAATTTATTTGCTAAAGCTTTATGCGCTTCCAAAGTCATATTTCTTATAATATCTTCTTCTTTTTCAATATAGTTTGATGCCAATCCATATTCACTCATTTCTTGTAACATTCTCAATAAGGAGCCTTGTGTTTCAAAACGACGTGCATTGGATTTAATCAGAGCATTCTTCGTAAAATCTAGATCCTCTATAGAAATGCCCTCTTTGTACTTTGCAATTTCATCTTTGAAAATCTTAACAGATTCTCCAGTAGTATTTGTTCGTACACTTGAAGAAGCTGTAAATGTTCCTGGAATTTTACTTCCACTAAAACCAGAACGCGCCCCGTAGGTATATCCCTTTTCTTCTCTAAGAATTAAGTTTACATTTCCAGAGAATGAACCTCCTAATTTGTAATTCATAACTTCTGCTGGAAAGAAATCTTTATCCGTTCTAGACAAACCAATGTTTCCAATACTAATAACAGACTGTTTAGCCCCTGGTATATCTACAAAATACAAGGAAGCTTTATCTCTAGTATTCACAACAGGATACTCTGGAATAGTTACTTCTTTTGCCGCCCAACTAGCTTCTAATCCTTTCAAAGTTTCTAAAACAGTAGCTTCGTTAATTTTACCAACCACGTGCATGCTACTAATTGAAGGTGAAAAATTCTTATCATAAAATGCTTTTAAATCTTCTATAGTAATTTCTTCTACAGAAGCCGCTGTACCACTTGTTAGGTAGCTAAAAATATGATCTTTTCCATATAGAAGTTTTTTATAAACCCTATCTGCTACCGTATTTGGATCTGCATCTGAACGCTTTATACCATTTATGGTGCTCGTTTTAATACGTGCAAATTCTTCTTCATCCCATCTTGGCTCTAAGAGAATCTCTTTAACCAAAGCAATTGTTTTATCAAAATTACGAACTAATGTATTTCCTGTTAGTACGATTGCCTCATTGGTCGTATACATATTAATACTAGCCCCAAGCATTTCTATCTCTTCTTCTAATTGCTCTGGAGTCTTATTTTTGGTACCTTCCATTAGAATATCGGTCATTAAATTTGCGACACCATTCTTATGCATATCATCTAAAAGATGACCCCCATCTATACGTAAACTAAAATTAACTGTCGGAATTTCATTCTGCTCAATTCCGTAAACTTTCAATCCGTTTCCTAATGTAGATGTCCAGCTTGGTGGTACATTCAATCCAGGAGATTCTCCTTGTGCAGGCGCTATAGAACGATCTATTTTAGAAGGTGTCTTCACAATTTCTTCTTGTACTTCTTCTATAACTTCAACAACATTATCTTTAATCTCCTCTTCTACAACTGCCGCTTTGGTAGAGTTCTCTGCTATTAATTCCATCTGTCCTTTAGGTACAAAACTGGTAATAACAAAAGGTTTTCCCTTTATGTAGGTGTTGTAAACGCGCATAACGTCTTCTTTCGTTACTTTCTTGATATTCTCAATATCCTTTTCTATAAACCCAGGATCACCCGTAAAAGTATTGTACTGCGCTAATTGAAACGACTTCCCTAAAACACTACTAATTCCGTTATAAAAATCTGTTTCTAATCCGGCTTTAATACGTTCTACATCTCGATCTGTAACGCCTTCTTTTTCAAAAAGAGCAAAGGCTTCAAACATTGCTTTTTCAATATCATTTAAACTCTTGCCACTGTTTGCTGTAACAGTAACGTGAAATTCCCCTGCCAACACCTGTGATTTATTATAGGCATAGTACCTGGATGAAAGTTCTTTTTCTTTTTCTAAAACTTTAAACATTGGTGCCTTTTTTCCACTAGAAATTAATTCTGATAGAAAATCTAATGCATAGGCATCATCTGTATATTGGTAGGTAGTAGGCCAGACCATATTTAACTGTGCAGTATTTGCAAAATTATCTTCGTGATACAAGCGGACAGTTTCTGCAATAGTTACTGGCTGTGGCTTTAAAGGTTCAACATCCTGTCTTCTTTTAATTTCTCCAAAATACTTCTCTATTAATGCTTTTGCATCTTCTTTTTCAAAATCTCCTGCTAAAACTAACGTAGCGTTATTAGGACCATAAAATTTATCATAAAATTCTTTTACATCTACAACAGTCGCATTTTGTAAATCTTCTAATTCGCCAATTACTTGCCAGTTATAAGGATGCCCTTCAGGGTAAATATTTTTATCTAGAACCCAACCTTCATGTCCGTAAGGATTGTTATCTACACGTTGTCTTTTTTCATTCTGCACCACTTCTTGTTGGTTATTAAAAGCAGCCTCAGTAATGGTATTTATTAAATACCCCATACGGTCACTTTCTAACCAAAGAACTGTTTCCATAGCATTCTTAGGCACAACTTCATAATACACGGTACCATCTTTCCAGGTTCCCCCATTTAATGTTCCACCAGCGTCTTGAATCTTTTTAAAAAATTGATCTTGAGGTACATTTTCTGATTCTTGAAAAAGCATATGCTCAAATAAATGTGCAAAACCTGTTCTACCTGTTTTTTCACGATTAGAACCTACATTATATTGTATAGCTACGGATACTATAGGATCACTCTTATCCTGATGTAAGATTACATCTAGTCCGTTTTCTAATTCATACTTTTCAAATTCTACAGATAAAGCAGCTGTATCTTCTACAACTACCTGTTTTTCTTTACACGATGTAAATGTTAATGCCACAGTAAATACTGCGAGCATGGATTGATTAAAGCGTTTTTTCGTTGTCATCATTGTAGTTTTTAGTCTCTCTAAAGATACAATCACAAGGTAGTTAAACTCTAATTTTTGTGTTAAAAAAAGCAAGAAGTATTTGACAACACGCTAGTTATGACCAAAAAAAAGCGAACCCTTTAGAGGTTCGCTTTAATACTACACTGTATATTAAATTCTATTTCGCTACATTCACGGCTCTAGTTTCGCGGATAACAGTTACTTTAACTTGACCTGGGTAGGTCATATCTGTTTGTATTTTTTGAGAAATCTCAAAAGACAACTCAGCTGCTTTATCATCGGTTACTTTTTCAGACTCTACAATAACACGTAATTCTCTACCCGCTTGTATTGCGTATGCTTTTTGCACACCGCCAAAACCAAAGGCTATTTCTTCTAAATCTTTAAGACGTTGTATGTATGAATCTAAAACTTGTCTTCTTGCTCCTGGTCTTGCACCACTAATCGCATCACAAACTTGAACGATAGGAGCGATTAAGGTTTTCATTTCTATTTCATCATGGTGAGCACCAATTGCGTTACACACATCTGGTTTTTCCCCAAACTTCTCTGCCCACTGCATCCCTAAAATAGCATGAGGAGTCTCCATCTCTGCTTCTGTATTAGGCACTTTACCTATATCATGTAATAAACCTGCTCTTTTAGCCATTTTGGTATTTAAACCAAGCTCTGCAGCCATTACACCACAAAGTTTTGCAACTTCTCTAGAGTGTTGTAGTAAATTTTGTCCGTAAGAAGAACGGTATTTCATTCTACCAACAGCTTTTATTAATTCAGGATGTAAACCATGAATACCTAAATCAATTACCGTACGTTTCCCTATTTCTACAATTTCTTGTTCAATCTGTTTTTCTGTCTTTTTAACGATCTCCTCAATACGTGCTGGGTGAATACGACCATCTGTAACTAATTTATGTAACGACAATCTAGCAACTTCTCTTCGAACAGAATCAAAACAAGAAAGGATAATTGCTTCTGGAGTATCATCAACAACTATTTCTACTCCGGTAGCAGCTTCTAAGGCTCTAATGTTACGCCCTTCACGACCAATAATTCTACCTTTAACGTCATCTGATTCAAGGTTAAAAACAGAAACACAGTTTTCAACAGCTTCTTCAGTACCGATACGTTGAATGGTATTTATTATAATTTTCTTAGCTTCTTGTTGGGCGGTTAACTTCGCTTCTTCCATTGTCGCTTGCATATACGACATAGCATCAGATTTAGCAGTTTCACGAAGTGATTCTAAAAGCTGTCCTTTTGCTTCTTCTGCAGATAAACCAGAAATTACTTCTAATTGTTGTACTTGATTTTTGTGGAGTTTATCTAATTCCGATTGTTTTTTATCAAAAAACTCATGTTTGTATTCAACATCTTTAATTTGACTCTCTAATTGATCACTAAGTTTTTTATTCTTTGCAAGCTCACTGCTTATTTGAGACTCTTTATCTCTAGTTCTTTTTTCAGCTTCACCAATTTTTTTATCCTTGCTATTGATTACTTTTTCATGCTCTGCTTTAAGTTCTAAAAACTTTTCTTTAGCCTGAAAAATCTTTTCTTTTTTAATATTCTCCCCTTCTACATTGGCATCTTTTAAAAAGCGATTTGCCTCTTTCTTTGCATTTTGTATGGTTTTAGAGGCTTTCCCTTTTTCCATAAATTTTGCAACAGCAAAGCCAATTGCTACACCAATTAACACTGCTATTATCCCTATTGTTATACTATCCATAATTTTTAACTATTTATATAAAAAAACCCACATTGGGTCGAAGTTTTGTACAAACTCCAAAAAAACAAGTTTAGGGCTAACAAATTGCTCAAGGATCCTGAACTAGCAGGCATGCTTTTACAACTTAAACTCACCCTTTTTAAACAATTTAACGTTGAGTTTGTCAAAAATAATCACCAATGTGGGTAGTAACTTTAATTTATTTTAAAGAACGTATTTTAATCTATTTTACACCTAGCTTTTCAGAGACCAAATCATCCAAGGCTTTTAATTTTGCCGTGACTTCTGTGGTATCTTCCATTTGTTCAATACTGCGTTGTTCTATCTTCGAAGCAAACTGCAAGGCACACATTGCCAATACATCTTGCTTATCTCTTACTGCATAATTACTCTCAAAATTTTTAGCAAGCTGCTCTATATTTTTAGCTGCTTTACGCAAACCTTCTTCTTGACTAGGATCTATCGTTAATGGATAGACTCTATCGGCAATAGAAAGTTTTATTTTGAGCTTTTCCGCCATGGTATTGTTTCGTATTATTCAGATAATTGTGCGATACAATGATCCAACTCTCTGATTAATGTATTTATTTTAAGCTTAGCTTCCGTTTTATTCGTATTACTACCCAGCATCGAATTTGCTAGCTTAAGAGAATTATATTTTTCCTCCCAAACAACAAGTGTATTTTTAGCGTCAATTTTTTCATTTTCTACAACGGCAGCCTCTTTTTGTAATTTAATGTTCTCTTGCTGCATAAGTTCTAACTTGTGCAGTAATTTACTAATTTTGTTTTCTAAAGAGTCTACTATATCTACTAATTCACTCATGTGCAAATAGCAATGCATTTTACACAAAGTTAACACACATCTTAGGACTTCCCAATTCTTTTTTTAAAAATTATTCTTTTTGCATCTTTTTTGTAAAAAACAACGATCTCAATTTTTTAACACAACATTGTTTTCACGTTTTAAAATGTATTAATTACTTTCGTGCTATAAGTTATCTTAATTATGAAAGCAACCATATTTGGTTTAGTATTCCTTTTTTTTAGTACAGCATTTGCCCAAGAAAATTATCCTAAAGACGCCTTTAGATCACCGCTAGATATTCCTTTAGTTTTAGCAGGAACTTTTGGTGAACTTAGAAGTAACCATTTTCACAGTGGTATTGATATAAAAACACAGCAACGTGAAGGTCTAAAAGCTTATGCAATTGCAGACGGAACAGTAACAAGAATAAAAGTATCTTTATGGGGATATGGAAAGGTAATCTATATAGCTCACCCTAACGGGTATACGTCTGTATATGGGCACCTTCAGAAATTTTCTCCTAAAATAGAAGAGTACATTAATAAACTACAATACAAAAAACAGGCTTTTGAAGTAGAAGTATTTCCTGATTTTGGAGAATTAAAAGTTGAAAAAGGTGAACTTATAGCATATACAGGTAATACAGGTGGTTCTTCCGGGCCTCATCTTCATTTTGAAATTAGAAGCAGTGTTTCTGAAAAACCTACCAATCCTTTATTATATGGGTATGACATTAAAGACAATACCGTCCCTATTTTATCTAGCTTATATGTGTACCCGCTGAGTAAGGGGAGCCAAGTAAACCAAAGTGCCAATAAATTAGAATTGAAATTCTCAAAACAAAGCGATGGGACTTTTCTTGCCGAAAAAGTATATGCTACTGGAACAATAGGTTTTGGAATAAATTCTTTTGACAGACAAGATTTAGCCGCCAACCAAAACGGACTGTACCAAGTGCAACAGCTTGTCAACGGAAAAATATATACGGATTATGACTTAGAGTCTTTTTCTTTTGGAGAGAGTAGATACATTAACACCTTAATAGATTACCAGCATTTTGGAAGATACCGTCAGCGAATTCAAAAACTATTTAAAATGCCTCGTAATAACATGAGTATTTATAATGAGGTTTATAATAATGGTGAAATAACTATTTCTGAAGGTCTTAGCTACAATGTTGAAATTCTAATGAAAGACTTTGAGAATAATACCACCAAAGTAATTATACCTGTAGAAGGGAAAAAAGAAGTTTTAAAAATTTCTAAAAATGAAGATAAAACAGAGCAATTTTTAGTAGCAAAAAAACCAAACACGTATGATTTAGGTGGCGCTCAAGTATATTTTCCTTCAAATACATTTTATGAAGATTTTTATATCGATCTTAAAAAAGGAAAAGACACGGTAACCATTCACAACAGTACAGTTCCTGCACACCAAAATTTTACAATTACTTTTGATAGCTCAAAATATTCTCAAGAAGATAAAAAGCAATTATTTATTGCACGATTAGATAGTAAATTGCGCCCTAGCCATATGACCACCTATAAAAGAGGGAATACTTTTTCTACGCGTACTAGAAACTTAGGTACTTACACTATTGCAAAAGATAGTATTGCTCCTAAAGTACGCGCTACTAATTTTAAAGAAAAGCAATGGCTAAGCAATTATAAATACTTGAGTTTACAAATTTCTGATGATTTAAGTGGCATAGATACGTATTCTGCCACCTTAAATGGAAAGTGGATTTTAATGGAATACGAGCCTAAAAAAAATACTATTACCTATAATTTTGATGCAAATATCTTAGACCAAAAAGAATGCAACTTAGAAGTTGTTGTCACAGATAACGTAGGAAATAGCACTACCTTTAAGAGTTCATTCTATAGAAAATAGGTTTTGAAATGTATTAAATTACTTTGTCTTCTCTTATTCCCTGCTGTTCTAATAGCCCAAAAAGCTACTATAACTGGGGTTATTCTAGACGCTAATAATTTACCCCTTTCTAATACTAATGTGCGCACCATTTTAAATGGATCAGTATCAGATAGTACCGGATTTTACTTTTTAGAGATTGATGCTGACCAACAAATCAATATCATATTTTCACACCTAGGATATAAGGATGTTATTTTAAATAAATTACTCCTAACCACTAACGAGACATTTGAGTTTAACCCTATTTTACGAACAGACATTACTCAAATAGACGAAGTAACCATTACCGCTTCTGGCAAAAAAACTGCAGGGGCTATTACTACTATAGCTCCTGAAATAATCAGATTAATACCAGGAGCAAATGCAGGCGTAGAAAACGTCATGAAATTATTGCCAGGAGTATCTTCTAATAATGAATTAAGTACCCAGTATAATGTTCGCGGAGGTAATTATGATGAAAACCTAGTCTATGTTAATGAAATTGAGGTTTACAGACCTTTTCTAATACGATCTGGGCAACAAGAAAGTTTGAGTTTCATAAATAGTTCTATGATCCAAAATGTAAAATTTTCATCTGGTGGTTTTCAAGCAAAATACGGAGATAAACTTTCGTCGGTTTTAGATATCACTTACAAAAAACCGGTCTCATTTGGGTTACAAATAGATGCTAATTTATTAGGAGCTAGTGCAACTTTAGAAACCAGCAGTAAAAATAAAAAACTCAATTCTATTACTGGAATTAGGTACAGAGACAACAGCTTACTAATTAACTCACAAGAAACTATAACAAATATTAATCCTATTGCTTTTGATTTTCAAACGTATGAAAATTATACGGTATCAAAAAAATTAGAAATTGGCTTTTTAGGCACATTATCCTCAAATGAGTACCGCAACAACCCAACCTCTAGAACCACAAATTTTGGAACACTAAACGAGCCAAAATCGCTTACCGTCTATTACGCTGGCCAAGAACAAAATCAATATAAAACAGTATCAGGAGCGCTAAAAGCAACTTTTCATGTCAATAAAAATACTACGCTCAAACTTATTCCATCTATATATCATACGGTTGAAGAAGAATCATCAGATATTATTGCACAATACCAATTAGGAGCTATAAGTTCTGATTTTGGAGAGGTTTCTAATCGTAGAAGGTTGGGTACACAATTTAATAGCGCTAGAAATACATTAGATGCGTTAATATTTAACTTAGAACACAAAGGTATTTTTAATAAGAATGAGGGTAAATTAGAATGGGGCATAAAGTATAGTCATGAAGACATTAGAGATCAATTAAGGGAGTCCGAATTCTTAGATTCATTAGGATTTCTAATAAGGCCAAGTAATATCGATTTTATAAATAACCAACCGGCAGATCCTTTTGATGCTCCTATACTTGCTCTTGAAAGTGTAAATGCCACAAATTATGTACAAACAGATAGAGTAGCTACTTTTGTACAATATAGCAAGCAATTAGATTGGAAGTCTAATGCAGTGTATTTTAATTTAGGTGCGCGAAGTCAACATTGGTCTGTCTCAGGAAAAAATATTTCAACCAATTCTCAAACAGTTTTTAGTCCTAGAGCACAAATAGCCCTAAAACCAAATTGGAAAAAAGATATGTTTTTTAAAATTGCAGCAGGTGTTTATCATCAACCGCCATTTTATCGCGAATTTAGAGCTGCTAATGGCAGTGTAAATCCTGATGTAAAAGCGCAGAAGTCTATTCATACTGTATTAACAAATGAATATAGCTTTATTCTTTGGGACAGTCCTTTTAAACTAATTAGCGAGGCCTATTATAAAGATTTAAGCAACGTAAACACCTATACGGTTGAAGATGTGCGTATTCGTTATGCTGCTAATAACAATGCCAATGCATATGCTTACGGAGCCGAATTTAGATTAAATGGCGCTTTTGTTCCTGGAACAGAATCTTGGGTTAGTTTAGGATATATGAAAACTGAAGAGAATAGTGATAACCGCGGGTTTATTGCTCGCCCTACAGACCAACGTATTAAAGTAGGTATTCTATTTCAAGATTATATCCCGACCATACCTGATGTTAAAATGTATTTAAATTTGGTTTATAGTACTGGGCTTCCAGGAGGTTCTCCTAATTATTCAGACCCCTATTTATTTAATAATAGATTAAGAGATTATAAACGGGCAGATTTAGGAATTTCGTATACTTTTGTAGACGAAAACAAAAGAGCCGCTAAAAATAGTTGGTTTCGCGGATTTAGAGAATTATCAGGTGGATTTGAATTGTTTAATTTATTCAACAATCAAAATTCTATAACAAACACTTGGGTTCGTGATATAGACACCAAACAACAATTTGCAGTGCCAAATTATTTAACAAGTCGGATTTTAAATTTAAGGATTCGCATGCGATTTTAGAACAAAGTACAATGAAAAAATTCAGCTTTATATTTTTAATATTTATTACACAATTCTCTTTTTCACAAAAAGATATTTATGAAAGTCCAAAATTTAATGAACTTTCTAAAGATCATAAAGAGTTAGCTATTTTGCCTTTTTTTACAGATTTAGATTTAAAAGAAACTTTATCTAAAGAAGAGAAGAAAGCATTAGAGCAAAAAGAAGGCTATGCCGTACAGGACGCTTTAGAAATCTATTTTTCGCAGCCTAAAAAGAAAAAGAAATTTACAGTAGAATTTCAAAATACAAAAAACACCAATGCTATTCTTGCTCAAAACAATATCAATTATGATAACATTGATATCTATAGCATAAAAGATTTATGTAAAATTTTAAATGTAGACGGTATTATTAGCGGAAACACACATCTAAACATTTTATTATCTGATGGAATCCCTACAGAATTTAGCTTTATGGACTATATTTTAGGAGAAGCAAATTACGGAAGAATAGGCATAAAAATTAGTGATGGCGAAACAGGAAAATTACTTTGGCGCTATGAAAAGAAAATCAATAAAAAATCTGGTAAGAATACACGAGATTTAATTGATTTAATGATGAAACAAGCTATAAAGAAATTTCCTTATGATACTGAAAGGGTAAAAAATAAAAAACAGAATTAATTTTCTGAAAAAGTTTTTAATTCTTGAATCACGTAGTCTAGATCTTCTTCTGTAGTGAATTTTGAAAATGAAAATCGGATTGATGGTTTTTTCATTTCTTCTGAGTTTAAGATTTCCGTAAGCACATGCGAGCCTAAATCGCTTCCAGATTGACAAGCACTTCCTTTAGAACATGCAATACCTTTTATATCTAACTGAAAAAGTAACATTAAGGATTTTTGCGCGTCAAAAGGTAACCTTACGTTTACTAAAGTATAGGTGCTTTTTTCTAAATCTCCCGAATGCCCATTAAAAATAACACCAGGGATAGCCTTCTTTAGGCTGTCTATGAAATAGGTTTTTAAGCCCGTAACATAGGCCTTTTCTTCTTCAAGATGATCATAAGCACAAACAAAGGCCTCTTCTAAACCTACAATATTATGAAATGCTTCTGTTCCTGCCCTAAACCCTCGTTCTTGTGAGCCTCCAAAAATCATTGGTTTAAGCCCTGAATTTCTTCGCACAAAAGCAAAACCTATTCCTTTTGGGCCATGAAATTTGTGTGCTGCTGCTGTTAAGAAATCAGCAGAAATAGCCTGAACATCAAAAGGCAAATGACCTAAAGACTGTACTGTATCAGAATGAAACAGCGCATTATATTTTTTACATAAACTTGCTATTTCTCCTATTGGAGTAATATTTCCAATTTCATTATTTACATGCATCAAACTCACTAACTTTTTAGAATCATCTGCTTGCAATAAAGACTCTAGATGTGAAAACTTAGGATTTCCAAATTCGTCTAAATCTACATAAGCCACAGCAATACCATATTCTTTTTCTAATTCTTCTACGGTATGAAGTACTGCGTGATGCTCAATTTTTGTGGTAATGATTGTAGTTACTTTCGCATCGCGAACAGCGCAACGTAGAATCATATTATCTGCTTCTGTACCACCAGAAGTAAATATAATTTCAGAAGGATGAGCGTTAATATATTTAGCAATTGTTTTTCTTGTTCTTTCTATCGCAGTTTTAGCAGTACGCCCAAAACTATGTGTAGAAGAAGGGTTTCCATAGCATTCTGCTAAAGCATCTTGCATTTTTTTAATTACAGATGCTCTTACCTGCGTTGTTGCTGCATTATCTAAATATACTTTTCGCATTCTCTAAAATCTAATAAGAACGCTAAATTAAAAGAATTAAAACGTATTACACCCCAATTAGCAAATAATTAGCGCTATAAAAAATTCTTTACCTTTCCTTATTAATAAATATCTACAACATTTTTATTGCTTTTCATAAAATGAACATAAACCACTAGGTGATTAGCAATTAAAACTTGTAAATTTGGAGCAGGATAAAAAATTAAAACTTGGTAATGAAGAAGCTATATATTGTTTTTCTATTGATATTCATCTCTTCTTGTGATGATGGTGATTTACAAATTGAATCTCTTGATTTTAATGATGTTGATGTGCAGACGTGTACTGCTATTGATATTGCTCAAGCAAATACGCTTTTTAAAATAAATGATGATGAAGCTCTAATTTTAATTTTAGAGGCAAATGTTCTTACACAAGAAGAAGGTACTATTACTGTTAACATGACAAGCTCAACATCATCAACTATTACGTATCGTATATTCTCTGATACCGTAACAAGTGATTATTTTTGTGACAACATACCTCCAAGCTCACCTACTGTACTTGATGAAATTATTGCATTAGAAGCAACTATAATAATTACAACAACGGCTACAGGAACTGTTGATGTTCCGGAATACGAACATTATATTGAGCTGAATAGCATCACCTTAAAGACTAGTAATGATGAAAGGATTACAGATTTAAGTGTTGACGAGTTTGGGACTATTACGACCAACTAAGCGTTCTGAAAAATATAAATTTCAGTGGCTCCTAATCCATATTTTTGGTAATCTGCATCATAATATTTCACGTTATCATACCGACCAAAAAGATAGTGTAGTTCTTCTTTAAGAACTCCTTGTCCTACCCCATGAATAAAAACTACTTTCTGTATTTTTTTCCGAACTGCAAATTCCAGTTGTCTTTTAGCGGTATCCAATTGTATGTTTAGCATATCATAGTTAGACATACCTCTTTGAGTAGGAACTAAATTATGTATGTGTAAATCTACTTCCATTTTAGGAGCAGAACGTTCCTTAGGTCTAACAATTTGTGAATTTCGTTTTTTCGGAATCGCTTTTTCAGATTTAATTTTTGCAACCTCAAAATTAGATACCGTAAGGTTACGGTCTTTTATAATTTTTATTAGTTCTGACGGATGGTATATTAATAAAAAACCATCATCACTTAAAACAGTAACCTTCTCCCCTTTTAACTCTTTAACGACACCTGTAATTGTATCATCCATAGCTTCAACTCGATCATCAACCTTAAAAGTCATACTATACATTTTTAGATTCTGGCTCAGATTTCTTCCAAGAAGTACTTGCTTTATACACGCCAAACATTAAAACAACAATACCCCCAGCTAAAGCATATTCTTTAGCTACATACAAACCGCCATACCCCATCAAAAGAGCTCCTGAAAGAATTAATACAAAATAAATGATTTGTTTTATTTTCATTGGTTAAAAATAATAGTAATTTTCGGCAAAAGAATTTAATTTACATTAAAAATGCAGCTTACCATCTTTTTTTTAAAATTAGAAGAGTATATGCTACCCTGTTTTAGCAAAAAAATATTTGGAATGGATTGTCCTGGTTGTGGGATTCAACGGTCTGTTTCATTGATTCTACAAGGTGAATTTGGTGCTGCTTTTAAAATGTATCCTGCAATTTACACCTTACTTTTACTCTTTGGCTTTTTGCTGGTCAATAATTTTTTCAATATTAAAGCTGCTAATAAAATAATTATCACCCTTACCAGTATTAGTGTCCTATTGATACTGACTAATTATATTTTAAAATTTTTATAGGTAAACCTACAAACTATGGAACAACAAAAACTACCCAATGCAACACTAATAATTGTTTTAGGAATATTGGGGTATCTATGCTGTTGTTTTGCTGGGCTTGGAATAATACCCGCTGGAGTTGCATTTTTCATGGCTACTAAGTCACAGAAATTATATGAACAAAAACCAGAAGTATATGATAATTATAGTAGTATTAAAACTGGTAAAATTGTTGCATTGATTGCAGTGATATTAAATATATTGATGATAATTAACGTTATTTACATCTTATCTAGTGCAGGCTGGGAAGCTTGGTCTACAGAATTTTCAAGACAATGGACTGAAAGTCTAGAGTCTGGAGGTAATTATTAATACTAATTTAAAACTAAACTTTTAAAACAACTAAACAAATGGAACAACAAAAACTACCTAATGCAACCATGATAATCGTTCTTAGTATTTTCGGATACTTATGCTGCTGTTTTGCTGGACTTGGCATGATACCGTCAGGAATTGCATTTTTCATGGCAACTAAAGCTGAAAAACTAAATAACGAAAATCCAGAAATTTATGACAATTACAGTACCATTAAAACTGGAAAAATTGTTGCAATAATTGCTGTTGTATTAAACATTCTTATGCTTATAAGATGGATTTATATTTTTGCAACTGGTGGATTTGACACGTTTCAAGAGCAATATGATGAGATGATAAGACAAATTGAAGCTGCACAATAATATGAATCAACAATCATTACCAGGGGCTAGCGAAGCCCTAACTTATGGGATTCTATCTATTGTTTTAACTTTATTTTGCTGTGGACCTTTCGGAGCTGTATTTAGCTTTTTAGGAATTTCCAATGCAAATAAAGCACACAAGCTTTACCTACAAAATACTGGAGAATATGCAGGATATGAAAACTCTAAAACAGGGAAAATTCTATCTTATGTAGGTCTAGCTATTGCTGCAATATATTTATTATTTTTCCTTTTATACTTTGGGGTCATTATTGCTTTTATCGTTGCTGTAGCTGCCGAAGGAAATTATTAATAGTCTGTATATTTCTTAAAACAAAAAATCCCGAAGTCTTCACTTCGGGATTTTTATATACTAAAATTAAGAAATTTATTTCTCAAACTTCTTAAGTGTTTTTGTGATAATAGCAACACAATCTAACAACTGCTCTTTAGTCATAACTAAAGGCGGTGCAAAACGGATGATGTTTCCATGCGTAGGCTTCGCTAAGAGTCCGTTTTCTTTTAAAGCCATACAAATATCCCAAGCCGTAGAACTATCTTCGGTATCATTAATCAAAATAGCATTTAACAAGCCTTTACCACGTACCGCATTGACGATAGAACTTGTTGGTATGAATTTATTTAATTCTGCTCTAAACAGTTCCCCTAAATCGAAAGCATTCTGCGCAAGGTTTTCATTTTTAATCACTTCCAATGCTGCAATACCTACAGCTGCTGCAATAGGATTACCACCAAATGTACTACCATGGTTTCCTGGTTGAATAACCCCCATAATAGCATCATTAGCTAAAACGGCAGATACTGGATATGCCCCACCAGATAACGCCTTTCCTAATATTAGGATATCAGCTTTTACCTCCGGAGTACCACTACAATGTTTATCAGCGCAGCTACAATTACCACAGGTAGCTAAAAGCCTCCCTGTTCTAGCGATACCTGTCTGCACTTCATCTGCTATAAACAATACATTGTGCTTTACACAAAGTGCTTTAGCGTCCTTCAAATAATTTTCAGAAGGCACATAAACACCTGCTTCTCCTTGTATTGGCTCTACTAAAAAACCTGCAATATTTTTATTTTGTTCTAAAACTTCTTGTAGTGCTTTTATATTGTCGTACTCAATTTTTAAAAACCCGTCTGTGTAAGGTCCAAAATTCTTACGTGCAACTGGATCATTAGAAAAGGAAATAATGGTAGTTGTTCTTCCATGAAAATTATTTTCACAAACTACAATCTCTGCCTGATTTTCTGGAATCCCTTTTTTCTCGTAAGCCCATTTTCTACAAATCTTCAAAGCGGTTTCTACTGCTTCTGCACCTGTGTTCATAGGCAACAACTTATCAAAACCAAAGGTTTCTGTTGCATACTTTTCATACTTCCCTAAGACATCATTATAAAATGCTCTAGAGGTTAATGTAAGTGTCTGCGCTTGCTTAGTCATTGCTCCAACAATTTCAGGATGACAATGTCCTTGATTTACTGCGGAATAAGCTGATAAAAAATCATAATACTTTTTACCCTCTACATCCCAAACAAAAACGCCTTCGCCTCTGTTTAATACTACAGGTAATGGATGATAATTGTGTGCTCCGTGCTTGTCTTCTAATGCGATTACGTCCTTAGAAGTCATTGTTTCTAAAATAGCCATTCTAATAAAATTTAAATATGAATAAAATAACCATTCCTCCTCTACCTTTATCTTTTCGAAGTTTCGAAAATTCAGCGTGGGAGAGAAATCACCCCTAGAGACCGCAAATTAATGAATAATAAAATAATACTAAAGTTTTTTATTTAATTCGCAATTACATCGAAGAAATATCTCTTTTAAAGGCTTATAAAATTATAAACTTATATGTACTTACATAAAAACATTCTATTTTTGCGGCATGCGTAGAAAAAGTAATAAAACAAAAACTATTTTTGAAAATGTAACCGTAGTTGATGCCGGAGCAAAAGGCAAAACTATAGGCAAAGCTCCAGACGGTCGTGTTATCTTTTTAAATAACACAGTACCTGGTGATGTTGTTGATGTTCAAACTACAAAGAAAAGAAAAGCCTATTTTGAAGGTACTGCTATAAACTTCCATACGCTTTCTGATAAGAGAGTAACACCTGTATGCCAACACTTTGGTACCTGTGGAGGTTGTAAATGGCAAGATATGGGTTATGACCATCAACTTTTTTACAAACAAAAAGAGGTTGAAAATAACTTAAGGCGTATTGGCCATTTAGAACTTCCTGAAATTACGCCTATTTTAGGATCTAAAAAACAGTATTTCTATCGCAATAAAATGGAATTCTCTTTTTCTGATAGTCGATGGTTATCTTTAGATGAAATAAAATCTGATGAAGAAATTAAAGACAGAAATGCTTTAGGTTTTCACATACCAGGAATGTGGGATAAAATATTAGATATAGAAAAGTGTCATTTACAGGAAGACCCTTCTAATGCCATACGTTTAGAAACTAAAGATTTTGCTCTTAAAAATGATATGTCCTTTTTTAATCCAAGAAATCAGCATGGGTTATTAAGAACTATGATGATTCGTACAACATCAACTGGAGAAATAATGGTGATGGTACAATTTTTTGAAAATGATAAAAATAAAAGAGAACTTCTTTTAAATCATTTACAACTTAAATTTCCTGAAATCACGGCACTATTATATGTGGTAAACGAAAAACAGAACGATACTATCTACGATCAAGAAATAGTATGTTTTGCCGGACGCGATCATATTTTTGAAGAAATGGAAGGCTTAAAATTTAAAATTAACGCAAAATCTTTCTATCAAACAAACTCAGATCAAGCCTACGAACTGTATAAAATAACAAGAGATTTTGCTGGTTTAACAGGTAATGAATTGGTATATGATTTATATACTGGAACAGGTACCATTGCACAATTTGTAGCTAAAAAAGCTAAGAAAGTTGTAGGTATAGAAGCGGTGCCAGAAGCTATAGAAGACGCTAAGGCAAATGCTATTTTTAATAAAATTGAAAATACCTCTTTCTTCGCTGGAGATATGAAGAATATATTTAATGAAGAATTTATACGTGAGAATGGCACTCCAGATATTATCATTACAGATCCTCCAAGAGACGGAATGCATAAAGATGTGGTTGCTCAAATTCTAGCAATTGCTCCTCAAAAAGTAGTTTATGTAAGTTGTAATAGTGCCACACAAGCACGAGATTTAGAACTAATGAAGGACGACTACAAAATTACAAAAACACAAGCTGTAGATATGTTTCCACAAACACATCATGTCGAAAATGTTGTACTTTTGGAAAAGCGATACTAATCTAGTGATGATCCATTAATTTATGAGTAAACTAATATATATACTAGCCTTATCTGTAGTGGTATTTGCCTTTAATTCTTGCGAAAAAGATGATATCTGTGTAGATGGTGATACACCACTTTTAGTGATTAGGTTTTACGATGCCACAATAACTACAGATTTAAAAGCACCAAGCAACTTGCAAGTTAAAGGCCTTTTAGATACTGGTGAGTATGGGGATATCATTACAAATACGTCTACTGATTCTATTCAAATTCCATTGCGTATAGATGGTTTATCTACGACTTATAATTTATCTATAAACGCTACCACAGATGCTGAAAATGCAAATGAAGATGTTTTAATTTTTGATTACACGACTAAAGAAGTTTTTATATCTAGAGCCTGTGGCTATGTAGTTAATTACGAAGAATTAACAAATGAATTAACTACAGATACAGATAATTGGATTAAAAATATAGAAATAATTAATACTACTGTTGAAGATCAAACCACTGCGCATGTTAAAATATATCATTAGTCTTAGTTTTATTTTTGTTTCCCTTTTGGGATGGTCACAATCTAAGCCTATAGATCTACAACCAAAAGATACGGTACAGAAAACCGATAGATATGGTTTACGTGTTGGTATAGATTTGAGTAAGATTTTAATGTCTACACTTGATGATGACTATACGGGTATAGAATTAGTAGGAGATTTTAGAATTAAACCTAATTTGTACTTAGCAGCAGAATTAGGGAATGAAAAGAAAACAAAACAAGAAGATTTGTATAATTTCACTACCTCTGGGAGCTATGTAAAACTAGGAGTAGATTATAATACTTACGAGAATTGGTTCGGGATGAATAATTTAATTCACCTTGGTGGTCGTTATGCTTTTAGCAGTTTTAGCCAAACCATAAATGACTATCAATTTTTTAGTACAAGCCGTTATTTTAATGAAGACAGCTTTGCTTTAGGATCACAAAATATTGGCGAATACTCATCCCTCAACGCCTCTTGGATAGAAGCTGTACTAGGATTGAAGGTTGAGCTATTTTCCAATATCTATTTAGGAGCTAGTGTACGCTTAGGTCTATTAATAACCGATAAAGAACCTGATAAAGATGCTTCAGATGGTTTCCAAAATTTATGGATTCCTGGATTTAACAAAGTAACAGACAACAGTCGCTTCGGTAGTAGCTTCAACTATTCTATTACCTACTTTATTCCCCTTTATAAAAAGAAAAAAGAGGTACGTAAAAAATATGTAGATGAAAGTGGCGGCCAACAACCCCCACCTCCACCGCCAAGAAATTAGGTTATAATTTTTTGATGCTTTTAGAAAATAGCCATTTCATTACGATACGACTACCTTCATTATTTTTCAGTACCGCAAATTTAGGCGCAATAATCATTGTAATTAATGCAGAAACAATAGATTTTACAATTCTGTTTTCATATAAATAATCCAATACAAAAAACCGAAATACAAAAAATAGTATGGCAAAGCATAAAAAATTATAGAGTAACGCCTTATTTTTTAATGTCATACTTAAGAATCTTGATTTTGAAACTTTGTTTTCTTGCTTCCTTCGTACATTACATACTTCACTAATCTTGATTCTAAATGACTATTAAAGACTTTAATCTTACGAGAAGGTCTTAGGCCCACAAATTTTAAAGCTTCTAAATTAGAGGTAATTAACCATGCATCTGTACCTGCGTAATGTGTCTTTAAGGTATCTCCAATATTTTTATAAAAATCTTCCATATCTATATCTAAACGCTCTCCATAAGGAGGGTTAAATAATATATGTAAATGACTATCTACAGATTTCTCCGTCTCAAAAAAATTGAACTGACCTACTTTTATATATTCTGATAGATTTGCATTTTCAATATTGTCTTCTGCTTTTCGTATTGCAGAAGGGGCTTTATCATATCCTGCAATTTTAAAGTGAAATTCTCTAGTTTTACTCAAGCAACTTTCTACTATTTTATCAAATAACTCTTGATCATAATCTGGCCATTTTTCAAAAGCGAACTCTTTTCTATTTATATTAACTGGGATATTGCAAGCAATCATCGCAGCTTCTACTAAGATAGTTCCACTACCACACATAGGATCTAAAAAATCACTTTGGCCATCCCATCCACTCAATAACAAAAGCCCTGCTGCCAAGACCTCATTTATTGGAGCAATATTAGTCGCCGTCTTATATCCACGTTGGTGTAAAGATCTTCCAGAGGTATCTAAGGAAACGTTACAATGTTCTTTTTGAATATGTATGTTTATTCGAATATCTGGAAACTTAATATCTACATCTGGACGGATGCCATCTAAATCTCTAAATTTATCTACAATAGCATCTTTAACTTTTTGCGAAACATAAAGTGAATGCGTAAAATTTTCAGAATTAACCGTGGTATCAATAGCAAAAGTTGTATGCGGCGTTAAATATTCGGTCCAATCAAAAGCATAAATTTTCTTATATAACTCTTCTTCATTTTTAACAGAAAAAGAATGAATTGGTTTTATGATTTTTATTGCAGTACGCAAGCATAAATTAGCTTTATACATAAACCCCATATCGCCTTCAAAGCTAACGCTTCGAACACCTTCTTCTATATTTAAAGCCCCAAGCTTTCGTAGCTCTTTAGCCAATATCCCTTCAAAACCAAACATAGTTTTGGCAACCATTTTGTAATTCTCCATACCTATCTAAAACATTACGACAAAAATACATTAATTTTACGGCCTCAGGTTACATTTTAAAAAAACCTAATTCTAGCATGACCTATATATTACCAATTTTAGCAGTATTGCTAAGCTTTTTATTTGTTTACTTAATTAAACCTAAGAAAAAAGAAGGCATAAAATTATTGTTAGCATTTAGTGGTGCTTTTCTATTAGCATTAACTGTTTTTGAACTTTTACCTGAAATATATGAAGGTACAGATCAAAAAAAAGTAGGTGTATTTATAATGCTCGGCATCTTACTCCAAATTTTTTTAGAATTCTTTTCTAAAGGTGCAGAACATGGCCATATGCATATGGATAGTTCTAAAACTGAATTCCCTTGGTTATTATTCATTAGTTTATCTGTACACTCTCTTTTAGAAGGTGTACCCATAGGAGATCATCATTCTATGTTATATGCTATATTGGTACATAAGATTCCAATTGCTATTATCTTAAGTATCTTTTTAATTGGATCTAAAATAAAACTGACTTCTGCGCTATTTTTTATTACTCTATTTTCTATAATGACTCCTTTAGGAACCTATTTAGCAAAAAATATAGCCATTCTATCCTCCGTTAAGCACGAATTAAATGCAGTTGCTATAGGTGTATTTCTGCATATTTCTACGGTAATTTTATTTGAGAGTTCTGAAGGACATAAGTTTAACTTAAGTAAGCTGTTAGTCATTAGCATCGGTATTATAATCGCATATTTTTTATAAATGTTTAGTAAGAGTGAATCAAAAAAATTAAGGGAAGATTTCTGGATTTCCTTCGGAAAATCTTACCCCACTAAATGGATATTGTATCATACAAAAATTAAAGACTTTTCTTTTAAATTTCACTTTGATACCACTCATGCGATGGTTTCTTTAGATATTGAAAATAAAAATTTAGAGAAGAGAATAGCTTTATGGGAAAAGATTATTTCCCTAAAATCCGTACTCTTAGAAAATTATATTTCGGAACTACAGTTTGAAGAATATACTTTTTTAGAAAATCATACAGAAATATCTAGAATATATATTAATTTGGAACATGTATCTATCCATAATAAAAACACTTGGCAACAAACTATGCTATTCTTCAATGAAAATATGCATAAGTTTGAAGAGTTTTTTAGAGATTTTGAAACTGTTTTTTCTGATTAAAGTTAAATTACATCCAGATAGATAAATAACCAATGACTGATACTACCTCCTAAAACAAATAAGTGCCATATAGCATGATTATAAGGGATTTTTCGTATCGCGTAAAATAATATCCCTATGGTATAAAACCCTCCACCAATCATTAATAAATTTATTCCTAAAGGACTAGTAGCATCTACTAGGTTCTGAAAATCGAATACAATTAACCACCCCATCACTAAATACAGTAGCAATGATATAAGCTCAAACCTACCTGTAAAAAACAACTTCAGTATTGTTCCTAACAAAGCTATACTCCATACCACCGCGAATAAGGTCCAACCATTACCATTCACTAAAGTAATAAGCGCTACTGGAGAATACGTACCCGCAATAAGAAAATAGATACTTATATGATCTATTACTCTCAATTTCTTTTTTAAATTAGGTAACGCCACAGCATGGTATAATGTTGAAGCAGTATATAAAAGCAATATAGAAAAGGAATAGATGCTAATTGCTAATATAGCATAATCACTTTTATTGCTGTTTTTATCAAGAAGTAAGAAAAAACCAACTAGGCCTAGCACTACTCCTATTCCATGAGAAATTGTATTGAGTAGTTCTTCTTTCTTATAATTTGAAATTTCGTCCATTAGTATATCTAATTTTAATAATATATGGAGACAAAGGTACCGATTAAGTCTTTTTCGGGATTATTATAAACAAAAAAAGTCCTCAATATTTCTATTGAGGACTTGATTAAAAAAAGGCGACGACCTACTCTCCCACTTGGTATAGCAGTACCATCGGCGCTGATAGGCTTAACTTCCCTGTTCGGAATGGTAAGGGGTGGACCCTATCGCCATGGTCACCTTAAATCTTTGTACTAAACTAAGGTTTAGTACCTAATATTGTTAACATATTAAAGGGACAAAATGGGCGGTATAACCACTCACATAAAACACATGTATATAATTAAAGTAAGCTACGATTTACGGTTTATCTAATGTAAAAAGGAAGTCCGCCCCCTAATGAAAGGGGGCAAGTTGTGCAAGCCTATGGGCTATTAGTACTACTTGGCTACAGACATTACTGCCCTTCTACCTATAGCCTATCAACGTGGTCATCTCCCACGGCCCTTTAAAGAAATCTCATCTTGTGGCTGGTTTCGCGCTTATATGCTTTCAGCGCTTATCCAATCCCGACATAGCTACCCAGCAATGCTCCTGGCGGAACAACTGGTGCACCAGAGGTCAGTCCAACTCGGTCCTCTCGTACTAGAGTCAGATCCACGCAAATTTCTAACGCCCGCAGTAGATAGAGACCGAACTGTCTCACGACGTTCTGAACCCAGCTCGCGTGCCACTTTAATGGGCGAACAGCCCAACCCTTGGGACCTTCTCCAGCCCCAGGATGTGACGAGCCGACATCGAGGTGCCAAACCCCCCCGTCGATATGAGCTCTTGGGGGAGATCAGCCTGTTATCCCCGGCGTACCTTTTATCCTTTGAGCGATGGCCCTTCCATGCGGAACCACCGGATCACTATGCTCTTGTTTCCAACCTGTTCGGCCTGTATGCCTCTCAGTCAAGCACCCTTGTGCCATTGCACTCTACGCACGATTACCAACCGTGCTGAGGGTACCTTTAGAAGCCTCCGTTACTCTTTTGGAGGCGACCACCCCAGTCAAACTACCCACCACGCACTGTTCCCTAGTGTTAGGGTTAGGCCCTAGATAAGCAAAGGCTGGTATTTCAACAATGACTCCACAACGCCTGGCGACGCCGCTTCAAAGTCTCCCAGCTATCCTACACATTACTTACCCAGAACCAATACGAAGCTATAGTAAAGGTGCACGGGGTCTTTTCGTCCCACTGCGGGTAACCGGCATCTTCACCGATACTACAATTTCACCGAGCTCATGGCCGAGACAGTGTCCAGATCGTTGCACCATTCGTGCAGGTCGGAACTTACCCGACAAGGAATTTCGCTACCTTAGGACCGTTATAGTTACGGCCGCCGTTTACTGGGGCTTCAATTCAATGCTTCGCCGAAACTAACATCTCCTCTTAACCTTCCAGCACCGGGCAGGTGTCAGGCCCTATACTTCATCTTTCGATTTTGCAGAGCCCTGTGTTTTTGATAAACAGTCGCCTGGACCTCTTCACTGCGGCCCACCCGAAGGTGGGCGACCCTTCTCCCGAAGTTACGGGTCTATTTTGCCTAGTTCCTTAGCCATGAATCTCTCGAGCGCCTTAGAATACTCATCCCAACCACCTGTGTCGGTTTACGGTACGGGCTGCTTCACTTGTTTTTCTCGGAGGATGTTACGCTGGATTATCAACTTGGCCGAAGCCTCGTCGTACTATCGGGGTGTCACCACTCCCTTCAACGCGCTATTCCGTCAGCGCGCACCAACACCACATCCCCGTCACTTTTAGCGTGAGCAGGTAGCAGAATATTAACTGCTTGTCCATCCACTACCCCTTTCGGGTTCGCGTTAGGTCCCGACTGACCCCCAGCTGATTAGCATAGCTGGGGAAACCTTGGTCTTTCGGCGTGCGGGTTTCTCGCCCGCATTATCGTTACTTATGCCTACATTTTCGTTTCTATACGTTCCAGCAACCCTTACAGATCACCTTCAACACATATAGAATGCTCCCCTACCCCTTTGTACCGAGTACAAAAGCCATAGCTTCGGTGGTATACTTATGCCCGATTATTATCCATGCGGAATCGCTCGACCAGTGAGCTGTTACGCACTCTTTAAATGAATGGCTGCTTCCAAGCCAACATCCTGGCTGTCAATGCAATTCCACCGCGTTATATCAACTTAGTATACACTTGGGGACCTTAGCTGATGGTCCGGGTTCTTTCCCTCTCGGACATGGACCTTAGCACCCATGCCCTCACTGCTGTGAAACATTTTATAGCATTCGGAGTTTGTCAGGAATTGGTAGGCGGTGAAGCCCCCGCATCCAATCAGTAGCTCTACCTCTATAAAACTATCACAACGCTGCACCTAAATGCATTTCGGGGAGTACGAGCTATTTCCGAGTTTGATTGGCCTTTCACCCCTACCCACAGGTCATCCCAAGACTTTTCAACGTCAACGGGTTCGGTCCTCCACTTTGGGTTAACAAAGCTTCAACCTGCCCATGGGTAGATCACACGGTTTCGCGTCTACTACTACTAACTATGGCGCCCTATTCAGACTCGCTTTCGCTACGGCTCCGATCCTTAAAATCTTAACCTTGCTAGTAAAAGTAACTCGTAGGCTCATTATGCAAAAGGCACGCCGTCACCCCTAAAGGCTCCGACCGCTTGTAAGCGTATGGTTTCAGGATCTTTTTCACTCCGTTATTCACGGTTCTTTTCACCTTTCCCTCACGGTACTGGTTCACTATCGGTCTCTCAGGAGTATTTAGCCTTACCGGATGGTCCCGGCAAATTCATACAAGGTTTCACGTGCCCCGCACTACTCAGGATACCACTATCAATAACGATCTTTACTTATACGGGACTATCACCCTCTTCGGTCTGTCTTTCCAAACAATTCTAATTCATTACGCATCAAATAGCGTGGTCCTACAACCCCAGCATTGCCGAAACAATACTGGTTTGGGCTAATCCGCGTTCGCTCGCCACTACTAACGGAATCACTTTTGTTTTCTCCTCCTCCGGCTACTTAGATGTTTCAGTTCACCGGGTTTGCTTGATCTTACGATCACGACTGGCCTTCAACCAGACAGGTTGCCCCATTCGGATATCCGCGGATCACAAGTTGTGTGCACCTCCCCGCAGCTTTTCGCAGCTTATCACGTCCTTCATCGCCTCTGAGAGCCTAGGCATCCCCCATACGCCCTTTTCTAGCTTGTCACTAGTCCTTTTTATGCTATTATATAAATTACTACTGTATAAATACAGTAGTACCTCTATCGTACTTTACTCTATTTTTAAATTTGTGTTTTCTTGTGACTACAATATCCCTGAAGATAATTGTAATTCACTTTGTCCCAATATGTCAATGAACTTTTTCCCCCTCCTACTCCCCCAAAGGGGGAGCGCACTTACTCGTGCTTATTCCTTCCCTTAGGGAAGGCTAGGATGGGATTGTGGAGAATATCGGAGTCGAACCGATGACCTCCTGCGTGCAAGGCAGGCGCTCTAGCCAGCTGAGCTAATCCCCCGTCTTTTAGTGATCAGTTAACAGTTATTAGTTAACAGTACTTATAACGGCTATACTCAACCTCTAAAATTTCCTTTCAAAGAATACTACTAATAGTACCTTCAATTTTAATGAACGTATCTTGATTAAATAAATAATCAAAATTTAAGCTTGTAGTCTCAGGCAGACTCGAACTGCCGACCTCTACATTATCAGTGTAGCGCTCTAACCAGCTGAGCTATGAGACTCTCACTTAGCGAATCCTTTAACAGACTCTATCAATATTATAATAACATAATTATAAGACAGAAATTTGAACAATTAATAACTTAAAAATACAAGGACTAGAACTCGTTCGTATTCAGTGTTGAGATGTTTTTCTCTAGAAAGGAGGTGTTCCAGCCGCACCTTCCGGTACGGCTACCTTGTTACGACTTAGCCCTAGTTACCGATCTTGCCCTAGGCCGCTCCTTACGGTGACGGACTTCAGGCACTCCCGGCTTCCATGGCTTGACGGGCGGTGTGTACAAGGCCCGGGAACGTATTCACCGGATCATGGCTGATATCCGATTACTAGCGATTCCAGCTTCACGGGGTCGAGTTGCAGACCCCGATCCGAACTGTGACCGGTTTTATAGATTCGCTCTCTGTTGCCAGATGGCTGCTCTCTGTACCGGCCATTGTAGCACGTGTGTGGCCCAGGACGTAAGGGCCGTGATGATTTGACGTCATCCCCACCTTCCTCACGGTTTGCACCGGCAGTCTCGCTAGAGTCCCCATCATAACATGCTGGCAACTAACGACAGGGGTTGCGCTCGTTATAGGACTTAACCTGACACCTCACGGCACGAGCTGACGACAACCATGCAGCACCTTGTAAATTGTCCGAAGAAAAGTCTATCTCTAAACCTGTCAATCTACATTTAAGCCCTGGTAAGGTTCCTCGCGTATCATCGAATTAAACCACATGCTCCACCGCTTGTGCGGGCCCCCGTCAATTCCTTTGAGTTTCATTCTTGCGAACGTACTCCCCAGGTGGGATACTTATCACTTTCGCTTGGCCGCTCAGTCCGAAAACCGAACAGCTAGTATCCATCGTTTACGGCGTGGACTACCAGGGTATCTAATCCTGTTCGCTACCCACGCTTTCGTCCATCAGCGTCAGTGTATAGTTAGTGACCTGCCTTCGCAATCGGTATTCTAAGTAATATCTATGCATTTCACCGCTACACTACTTATTCTAGCCACTTCACTATAACTCAAGACCGCCAGTATCAAAGGCAGTGCATACGGTTGAGCCGCAGCATTTCACCTCTGACTTAACAGCCCGCCTACGGACCCTTTAAACCCAATAATTCCGGATAACGCTCGGACCCTCCGTATTACCGCGGCTGCTGGCACGGAGTTAGCCGGTCCTTATTCTTACAGTACCGTCATCAATCTACACGTAGATCTTATTCTTCCTGTATAAAAGTAGTTTACAACCCATAGGGCAGTCTTCCTACACGCGGCATGGCTGGATCAGACTTCCGTCCATTGTCCAATATTCCTCACTGCTGCCTCCCGTAGGAGTCTGGTCCGTGTCTCAGTACCAGTGTGGGGGATCTCCCTCTCAGGACCCCTACCCATCGAAGTCTTGGTGTGCCGTTACCACACCAACTAACTAATGGGACGCATGCTCATCTCTTACCGTAACCTTTAATATATAACTGATGCCAGTCATATACCACATAAGATATTAATCCAAATTTCTCTGGGCTATCCCTTAGTAAGAGGTAGATTGCATACGCGTTGCGCACCCGTGCGCCGGTCGTCAGCGGAGCAAGCTCCCTGTTACCCCTCGACTTGCATGTGTTAGGCCTGCCGCTAGCGTTCATCCTGAGCCAGGATCAAACTCTTCATCGTTGTTTTGTAAATATTATATAACATCTTAATCCAACATCTAATTCATCCGAATCCTAGCCCTTAATATTCTTTAAGCTAATTCTTTAATTCAATTTATTTAACTACCGTTTCCAGTAATTAAACGCTGTCTTACAATATGTCAATGAACTTTTATTTCCGTATTTCTTAACGCTTAGCTACGTATCGTTGTTTCCCTAAGCGGCTGCAAATATACACCCTCTTTTGAAACCCACAAGCGTTTTTGTAAAAAAAAAATTAATCTTTTTTTGATAATACCATAACACACTAGAAACAAAGACTTAACACGAACAAAAAAATTATGGCCTTATTTGAAAATAACAACAATCAATAGTACTCCCTATCAAATCAGTACTTATCTAAAGAACTATTGCCTAATGAACTTCCTATCTATAGCTATCAATTCTACAAAGTAAACATTAAACCAAGTCAATTATTCAGTAGTGAGTGCATATACTACTAAAAATCTACTCCTAAATTTCAAATAAAAAACTATAAAGAAATTTATTATTCACGCTACAAAACATAGTAACCCTTAAAATAAATATTATACAAAATAGTATCATCTAATATTTCGCTTGAACAAGTAGCTATAGAAGAAAAAAAATCAGCAAACTATTTTACAAAACAATAATTAACCAGGCTACTCCTATTTTTAAATTTTCATTTGAAAATAAAAAAGGAACTTGAAAGCGTATAAAAAAAATAAGTATTCAATAATCATTTGATTAGCTCCTCAGTATCTCAAATTAAATAGAAGCTTATTTACCCAGGTGCCAGTGTATAATTTGACTATGAATAACTATTTTATCAATATGACGCTTGCCGCAGGGACAACATTACTGATAAACTTGATTTTTTTATTACTATCTATTAAATTTCTTTAATAGATATAATTTTTAAGATTAATTAAATCAATGTTACAAACTTATAACCAATTAAACGCGTTATACTCTAAAACCTCTCCCATCTCAGATAGATTAAACTATTATTTCAGTAGATAATAAATACTCCTATCTATAAACTAATTTAAAACTATAAACTCATTACAGTATAAATTATTTATTTCCCTAAATTTCGAAGGTCATAAAATATACAAAATAACAAAGGTCTTTTCTTAACTATTATCAGCTTAACTAATCAAGCGCAAGTAACACTATCAAAACCTATTTTATATTAAAATAATTATACCGTTTTTTTTTATAATCTGAAGAAGTTTCTTTTATTACCTATTAATAAATAGTAAGCCTAACTATGGGTCAAACGTAAAACTTGGGGAGAAACTTTATCTTTGACAAAAAAGTGTTTAGATTTTGGATATAGAATTAGTGCGGTATTTGTTGCCGGAAGGCGTATTGGATTACTTTGAAATTGTAAGCCATCAATCATCAGAAGGTAAGGTTCATTTTTACTTAGAAGAAAAGAACGTGCTACCCAAAGAGCACCAAACAGAATTAGCCCATTCCAAAGGCTTCTTACCGGAGATAACAGTTGAGGACTTCCCTCTAAGAGGTAAATCGGTACTGCTCCATATAAAGCGTAGGCGCTGGACTCTTATGGATACGGGAAAAATTATAAAAAGAGATTGGGGTTTAATAGCAAAAGGCACTCGGATAACCAGCGAATTTGCCTCTTTTTTAAAAGGTATCGCTTGACAATCATGCCGTAAGCGCTAAACGGTTTGGCGACTATTATAAAATTAATGGCAAAGCCCTACAGTATCACTACAAAAACCATCTTAGCGACTTCAAGGATTGGCCCCAAAAGGAACATTCACAAAAGTGGTTGCTCTTTGGAAAAAATTTAGGTTACTATTTAAGTTTAGATGAAACCTCTTTGTCCAACGGTGAACTCTACACGATTCTAACCAATAAAGGCGCTAACGGAAAGAAAGGTAGCATAGTGGCCATTGTCAAGGGAACCAAAGCGGATGACGTCATCAGTGTGCTTAATAAAATCCCTGTGGAAAGACGAAATATAGTCAAAGAAGTTACTGTCGATATGGCTGGAAATATGAATTTGATCGCTAAAAAATGTTTCCCCAGAACAGAGATCGTGACCGATAGATTCCATGTTCAAAAATTAGCCTCAGAAGCAGTCCAAGAAGAACGTATCCGATTAAGATGGGAAGTTATAGAAATAGAAAACAAAGCCATTGAAGAAGCTCGAAAAACAGAAAAAACACATAGACCAGAAATTCTCGCTAACGGAGATACCCATAGACAGTTGCTGGCCAGAAGTCGATATGTATTATTTAAACCAAAGACCAAATGGACTGCAGGACAAATAGAAAGAGCGGAAATATTGTTTCGACTTTACCCAACTATTGAAAAAGCCTATAAGTTGGCCCAAGCATTAAGCTATATCTATGAAAATAATACGAATAAGGATGTAGCAAGACTAAAATTGGCACAGTGGTATAACGAAGTAGAAAACTCAAATTTTAAGTCGTTCAACACCATTGCAAGGTCTATACAAATGCATTACAAACCAATTTTGAACTATTTTAATAACAGGAGCACCAATGCTTCCGCGGAATCCTTTAATGCTAAAATTAAAGAGTTCAGGACGATGTTTAGAGGCGTAAGAGATGTTAAGTTTTTCTTGTTTAGACTAACAAAATTATATGCCTAATTTATCTCACTCCCCAAGAATATTCCTTGATCCGACACAACCCATAATCAAATGTTACAACTAAAAAAATCTTCTAAACTAATAATTTGAATAAAGAACGATTCTAAACCAAAGATAAAAGTAGTTGCTATTAAAATACCAGAAGTATATGAATACTATTTAGCACTTAGAAGTCTAAGAATTTATTTTCGGGATTCGCACGCGAGTGAGAGTAAGCACTACTACGGTTTTAAAAGTCTTTTTCGGAATTATTATAAACAAAAAAAGTCCTCAATATTTCTATTGAGGACTTGATTAAAAAAAGGCGACGACCTACTCTCCCACTTGGTATAGCAGTACCATCGGCGCTGATAGGCTTAACTTCCCTGTTCGGAATGGTAAGGGGTGGACCCTATCGCCATGGTCACCTTAAATCTTTGTACTAAACTAAGGTTTAGTACCTAATATTGTTAACATATTAAAGGGACAAAATGGGCGGTATAACCACTCACATAAAACACATGTATATAATTAAAGTAAGCTACGATTTACGGTTTATCTAATGTAAAAAGGAAGTCCGCCCCCTAATGAAAGGGGGCAAGTTGTGCAAGCCTATGGGCTATTAGTACTACTTGGCTACAGACATTACTGCCCTTCTACCTATAGCCTATCAACGTGGTCATCTCCCACGGCCCTTTAAAGAAATCTCATCTTGTGGCTGGTTTCGCGCTTATATGCTTTCAGCGCTTATCCAATCCCGACATAGCTACCCAGCAATGCTCCTGGCGGAACAACTGGTGCACCAGAGGTCAGTCCAACTCGGTCCTCTCGTACTAGAGTCAGATCCACGCAAATTTCTAACGCCCGCAGTAGATAGAGACCGAACTGTCTCACGACGTTCTGAACCCAGCTCGCGTGCCACTTTAATGGGCGAACAGCCCAACCCTTGGGACCTTCTCCAGCCCCAGGATGTGACGAGCCGACATCGAGGTGCCAAACCCCCCCGTCGATATGAGCTCTTGGGGGAGATCAGCCTGTTATCCCCGGCGTACCTTTTATCCTTTGAGCGATGGCCCTTCCATGCGGAACCACCGGATCACTATGCTCTTGTTTCCAACCTGTTCGGCCTGTATGCCTCTCAGTCAAGCACCCTTGTGCCATTGCACTCTACGCACGATTACCAACCGTGCTGAGGGTACCTTTAGAAGCCTCCGTTACTCTTTTGGAGGCGACCACCCCAGTCAAACTACCCACCACGCACTGTTCCCTAGTGTTAGGGTTAGGCCCTAGATAAGCAAAGGCTGGTATTTCAACAATGACTCCACAACGCCTGGCGACGCCGCTTCAAAGTCTCCCAGCTATCCTACACATTACTTACCCAGAACCAATACGAAGCTATAGTAAAGGTGCACGGGGTCTTTTCGTCCCACTGCGGGTAACCGGCATCTTCACCGATACTACAATTTCACCGAGCTCATGGCCGAGACAGTGTCCAGATCGTTGCACCATTCGTGCAGGTCGGAACTTACCCGACAAGGAATTTCGCTACCTTAGGACCGTTATAGTTACGGCCGCCGTTTACTGGGGCTTCAATTCAATGCTTCGCCGAAACTAACATCTCCTCTTAACCTTCCAGCACCGGGCAGGTGTCAGGCCCTATACTTCATCTTTCGATTTTGCAGAGCCCTGTGTTTTTGATAAACAGTCGCCTGGACCTCTTCACTGCGGCCCACCCGAAGGTGGGCGACCCTTCTCCCGAAGTTACGGGTCTATTTTGCCTAGTTCCTTAGCCATGAATCTCTCGAGCGCCTTAGAATACTCATCCCAACCACCTGTGTCGGTTTACGGTACGGGCTGCTTCACTTGTTTTTCTCGGAGGATGTTACGCTGGATTATCAACTTGGCCGAAGCCTCGTCGTACTATCGGGGTGTCACCACTCCCTTCAACGCGCTATTCCGTCAGCGCGCACCAACACCACATCCCCGTCACTTTTAGCGTGAGCAGGTAGCAGAATATTAACTGCTTGTCCATCCACTACCCCTTTCGGGTTCGCGTTAGGTCCCGACTGACCCCCAGCTGATTAGCATAGCTGGGGAAACCTTGGTCTTTCGGCGTGCGGGTTTCTCGCCCGCATTATCGTTACTTATGCCTACATTTTCGTTTCTATACGTTCCAGCAACCCTTACAGATCACCTTCAACACATATAGAATGCTCCCCTACCCCTTTGTACCGAGTACAAAAGCCATAGCTTCGGTGGTATACTTATGCCCGATTATTATCCATGCGGAATCGCTCGACCAGTGAGCTGTTACGCACTCTTTAAATGAATGGCTGCTTCCAAGCCAACATCCTGGCTGTCAATGCAATTCCACCGCGTTATATCAACTTAGTATACACTTGGGGACCTTAGCTGATGGTCCGGGTTCTTTCCCTCTCGGACATGGACCTTAGCACCCATGCCCTCACTGCTGTGAAACATTTTATAGCATTCGGAGTTTGTCAGGAATTGGTAGGCGGTGAAGCCCCCGCATCCAATCAGTAGCTCTACCTCTATAAAACTATCACAACGCTGCACCTAAATGCATTTCGGGGAGTACGAGCTATTTCCGAGTTTGATTGGCCTTTCACCCCTACCCACAGGTCATCCCAAGACTTTTCAACGTCAACGGGTTCGGTCCTCCACTTTGGGTTAACAAAGCTTCAACCTGCCCATGGGTAGATCACACGGTTTCGCGTCTACTACTACTAACTATGGCGCCCTATTCAGACTCGCTTTCGCTACGGCTCCGATCCTTAAAATCTTAACCTTGCTAGTAAAAGTAACTCGTAGGCTCATTATGCAAAAGGCACGCCGTCACCCCGAAGGGCTCCGACCGCTTGTAAGCGTATGGTTTCAGGATCTTTTTCACTCCGTTATTCACGGTTCTTTTCACCTTTCCCTCACGGTACTGGTTCACTATCGGTCTCTCAGGAGTATTTAGCCTTACCGGATGGTCCCGGCAAATTCATACAAGGTTTCACGTGCCCCGCACTACTCAGGATACCACTATCAATAACGATCTTTACTTATACGGGACTATCACCCTCTTCGGTCTGTCTTTCCAAACAATTCTAATTCATTACGCATCAAATAGCGTGGTCCTACAACCCCAGCATTGCCGAAACAATACTGGTTTGGGCTAATCCGCGTTCGCTCGCCACTACTAACGGAATCACTTTTGTTTTCTCCTCCTCCGGCTACTTAGATGTTTCAGTTCACCGGGTTTGCTTGATCTTACGATCACGACTGGCCTTCAACCAGACAGGTTGCCCCATTCGGATATCCGCGGATCACAAGTTGTGTGCACCTCCCCGCAGCTTTTCGCAGCTTATCACGTCCTTCATCGCCTCTGAGAGCCTAGGCATCCCCCATACGCCCTTTTCTAGCTTGTCACTAGTCCTTTTTATGCTATTATATAAATTACTACTGTATAAATACAGTAGTACCTCTATCGTACTTTACTCTATTTTTAAATTTGTGTTTTCTTGTGACTACAATATCCCTGAAGATAATTGTAATTCACTTTGTCCCAATATGTCAATGAACTTTTTCCCCCTCCTACTCCCCCAAAGGGGGAGCGCACTTACTCGTGCTTATTCCTTCCCTTAGGGAAGGCTAGGATGGGATTGTGGAGAATATCGGAGTCGAACCGATGACCTCCTGCGTGCAAGGCAGGCGCTCTAGCCAGCTGAGCTAATCCCCCGTCTTTTAGTGATCAGTTAACAGTTATTAGTTAACAGTACTTATAACGGCTATACTCAACCTCTAAAATTTCCTTTCAAAGAATACTAATCTAAATTAGCATCCTCAATTTTAATGAACGTATCTTGATTAAATAAATAATCAAAATTTAAGCTTGTAGTCTCAGGCAGACTCGAACTGCCGACCTCTACATTATCAGTGTAGCGCTCTAACCAGCTGAGCTATGAGACTCTCACTTAGCGAATCCTTTAACAGACTCTATCAATATTATAATAACATAATTATAAGACAGCAATTTAAAATAATTAATAACTTAAAAATACAAGGACTAGAACTCGTTCGTATTCAGTGTTGAGATGTTTTTCTCTAGAAAGGAGGTGTTCCAGCCGCACCTTCCGGTACGGCTACCTTGTTACGACTTAGCCCTAGTTACCGATCTTGCCCTAGGCCGCTCCTTACGGTGACGGACTTCAGGCACTCCCGGCTTCCATGGCTTGACGGGCGGTGTGTACAAGGCCCGGGAACGTATTCACCGGATCATGGCTGATATCCGATTACTAGCGATTCCAGCTTCACGGGGTCGAGTTGCAGACCCCGATCCGAACTGTGACCGGTTTTATAGATTCGCTCTCTGTTGCCAGATGGCTGCTCTCTGTACCGGCCATTGTAGCACGTGTGTGGCCCAGGACGTAAGGGCCGTGATGATTTGACGTCATCCCCACCTTCCTCACGGTTTGCACCGGCAGTCTCGTTAGAGTCCCCATCATAACATGCTGGCAACTAACGACAGGGGTTGCGCTCGTTATAGGACTTAACCTGACACCTCACGGCACGAGCTGACGACAACCATGCAGCACCTTGTAAATTGTCCGAAGAAAAGTCTATCTCTAAACCTGTCAATCTACATTTAAGCCCTGGTAAGGTTCCTCGCGTATCATCGAATTAAACCACATGCTCCACCGCTTGTGCGGGCCCCCGTCAATTCCTTTGAGTTTCATTCTTGCGAACGTACTCCCCAGGTGGGATACTTATCACTTTCGCTTGGCCGCTCAGTCCGAAAACCGAACAGCTAGTATCCATCGTTTACGGCGTGGACTACCAGGGTATCTAATCCTGTTCGCTACCCACGCTTTCGTCCATCAGCGTCAGTGTATAGTTAGTGACCTGCCTTCGCAATCGGTATTCTAAGTAATATCTATGCATTTCACCGCTACACTACTTATTCTAGCCACTTCACTATAACTCAAGACCGCCAGTATCAAAGGCAGTGCATACGGTTGAGCCGCAGCATTTCACCTCTGACTTAACAGCCCGCCTACGGACCCTTTAAACCCAATAATTCCGGATAACGCTCGGACCCTCCGTATTACCGCGGCTGCTGGCACGGAGTTAGCCGGTCCTTATTCTTACAGTACCGTCATCAATCTACACGTAGATCTTATTCTTCCTGTATAAAAGTAGTTTACAACCCATAGGGCAGTCTTCCTACACGCGGCATGGCTGGATCAGACTTCCGTCCATTGTCCAATATTCCTCACTGCTGCCTCCCGTAGGAGTCTGGTCCGTGTCTCAGTACCAGTGTGGGGGATCTCCCTCTCAGGACCCCTACCCATCGAAGTCTTGGTGTGCCGTTACCACACCAACTAACTAATGGGACGCATGCTCATCTCTTACCGTAACCTTTAATATACAACTGATGCCAGTCATATACCACATAAGATATTAATCCAAATTTCTCTGGGCTATCCCTTAGTAAGAGGTAGATTGCATACGCGTTGCGCACCCGTGCGCCGGTCGTCAGCGGAGCAAGCTCCCTGTTACCCCTCGACTTGCATGTGTTAGGCCTGCCGCTAGCGTTCATCCTGAGCCAGGATCAAACTCTTCATCGTTGTTTTGTAAATATTATATAACATCTTAATTCAACATCTAATTCATCCGAATCCTAGCCCTTAATATTCTTTAAGCTAATTCTTTAATTCAATTTATTTAATTACCGTTTCCAGTAATTAAACGCTGTCTTACAATATGTCAATGAACTTTTATTTCTATATCTATTAACGCTTATCTCCGTATCGTTGTTTCCCTAAGCGGCTGCAAATATACACCCTCTTTTGAAACCCACAAGCGTTTTTGTAAAAAAAAATTAATCTTTTTTTCATAATACCATAACACCCTAGAAACAAAGACTTAACACGAACAAAAAAATTATGGCCTTATTTGAAAAGTATCCTTTTGTTTATTAATGAAGAATAGTAGGTAATGAAATATGCTTTTCTCCTAGTTACAAGATTCCCTACTTAAACAATCATACACTTATGATATAATCCTTCTCTTTAACAGTATCATACACATCTTTACTGAATACATATAGTTTAGAAGGTTTTTTTGAAACTCCTTTCCTTTTCTCATTCAAGGGTACTATATAAGGTTTACCTAAAGACTTCTTTCTAAAATTACGATTATCAATTTTGACATCTAATATAGACTCATATGCAAATTGTAAATCATTCAATGTAAATTTTACAGGAAGAAAATTGAAGATAATAGGCTCTGTCATTATTTTCTTTTTTAAATCTTCATATGCATCAACTATTATTTTTTGATGGTCAAAGCCCAATTCTGGTAATGCTTGATATTTAAACCATTTAAAACCATCATGCTTAAGATTAACAACATCTAAAGGTAAAGCGTAATAATACCCTATAGCCATCGTTTGTGCTTGCACCCCTCTACTGCGAACCCAAAGCAAATCTTTTTCTGACTCTATTCTACTTGGATTCCCGTAGGTTCTAAATTGAATTTTATCCGTGTGCGCAACTCCCGTTATTTCTTTAAAAATAAGATCTGCGGATTCTTCTAATGTTTTGCTTTTAAAAACATAGTACCCCGTAATTACCCAATCATTGATTTCTAGGAAATCATCATCATACATATTTAAGGTCCTATTACGCAACAACACATGAAGGCCATTTGTGTCTAAAGCAAAAACGACACAATCTACCGTTACATTATCTCTTTTTCTAAAATCCATATTCCACTAAACTGTGAGTAACAAATATAGGAATTAAAACATCCAACACGAACACAAGACCAACATAAGCACGTAAGTCATTACTCTAATGAAAGCTATTGATTTCAACTTCTTTTTTAGTAAATTTATCAGCTAGTTAATCTTAGTAAGATACCAAGCTTACTAAAACGAAGACCTTAAAAGGAATATCTAATTTCACAGTTTAATCTTTTTGCAGTACCTATGTCAAATTTGCTCTATTTAAATACTGAAAACACTCATTCCCTATCTAAAGATATCCTTAAACCAAAAATAGATCGTGATAAAATAAAGACTGGTATTGCACATATTGGATTATCTAATTTTCATCGTGCCCACCAAGCTTACTACATCCATGAACTTATAGAAAAACATGATGAATTAAATTTTGGAATTTGTGGTATTGACTTATTAGAGTCTGACAGGAAAATATACAATATACTTAAGGATCAAGATGGCCTGTATACTTTAGTTATAAAAAATGCTGATGGCACTCAAGAATATAAAATTATAGCTTCTATTATAGAATACTTCTACGGTCCAGAAAATCCTTTAGCAGCAATTGAACGATTAGCAAGGCCAGATATTAAAATAATTTCGCTCACCATTGCAGAAGACGGTTATCATTTAAATGAAACAACAGGAGAATTTAACCTAACACATCCTAAAGTTAAAGAAGATACCATAAGTAAGTTTAATCCTAAAACAGTATTTGGCTATTTAACACAAGCTTTTATGCTACGCAAACATAGAGGATTACCTGGTTGTACTATTTTGAGCTGCGACAATATAAAAGCTAACGGAGCTACTATAAAAAAATCTTTCTATACTTATGTAGAAAAAACGGAGCCTTCGTTATTACCATGGTTAAAGAAAAATACTAGCTTCCCTAATTCTATGGTAGACAGAATTACAACTGTAACTACCACTAAAGACATAGAACTACTTAAGGAAACCTATAATATTCATGATCAATGGCCCGTAGTTTGCGAACCTTTTAGCAAATGGATTATTGAGGATGATTTCATAGCCGGAAGACCCGATTGGGATAAAGTTGGAATAGAGTTTGTTCAAGATATTGAGCCTTATGAAAACACTAAACTTCGCATTTTAAATGCAGGACACTCTATTTTAGGAATTCTAGGAACGCTGAATGGGTACAAATACGTTCACGAAGTTGCCAATGACGAACATTTTATCTTTTTTTTAGAAAGTTTTATTAAAACCGAGGTTAATCCTAATTTTCAAAACATAGACCAACACAACCTTAAAGCCTATACCAAGGAAGTTATTGAGAGGTTTAAAAACACTCATATAAATGATAGCCTTTCTAGAATCTGCAAAGAGAGTTCGTCAAAAATTCCAATTTTTGTATTCCCTACACTTAAAGATCAAATAACGAATCATCAATCAATAGAATACGGAACATTTGTAATAGCGGCATGGTGTAAATATTATGACGGAATTGATGATTTTGGACACTCTTTTGATATTCAAGACAGCTTAAGCAATCAACTTATTAGAACTGCAGCACTTTCTCATCAAAACCCACAACTGTTTTTAGAAAAAAATGCCTTCTTTAAAGATTTAGTTACGCACGACTTATTTCAAGAACGATTTAAGTATTACCTATCCAAACTACGCTCTACCCCCATAAAAGAATGTTTGGTGTTAATGAATAAAAAAATGCTATAAAAAAACGCACTTTAACCATGCCATGATTAAAGTGCGGCCACTCAACAACAAAAAATAATTCCAATGCTACGAAGTCATCATTAGTTCAATTTCTTTTTGATTTATTTCAGGATTAGCACCCGCTTTACTTGCCACTAGTGCGCCAATGGCACAAGCAAAATCAATTGCATCTTGCGGTTGTGCCCTTTTTAACAACATATTCGTCAATCCTGCCAAAAAAGAATCTCCAGCACCCACAGTATCTACCACATCTATATGATAACCGCAATTATGATAAAAAACACCGTCTATATATAGGACAGCTCCATGCTTACCTTTAGTAACACAAATTGCATTTGTTCCTGTTTTTTTAGCCATAAATTGTATCGTATGTTCTAACCCAATTGTTTTAGAACCAAACATTTTACTTATCTCATAAATTTCATCATCATTGAACTTAATAAAATCTGCCTGATTCATTAAGTAAAGTAAAACATCTTTAGCATAATACGGAGCTCTTAAGTTGACATCAAATATTTTATAAGAAGCAATTTTCAACAACTCATAAAGTGTTTCTTTTGACATTTCTGTTCTCGCTATTAAACTACCATAGATAAAAGCATCCGAAGCTTTTACTGTTTTTACGGCAGTTGAAGACAGTTCTATATGATCCCAAGCTCTAGGATACATTATATCATAAGAAGCAGAACCTTTTGAATCCAAAACCACTTTAACAGTTCCTGTTTTTAATTTATCATCAACCTGTAGACCATCTGTATTAATTCCGTTTTGTTTGATGTACTCATAAATACCTCTACCATCTTCATCTGCACCAATTCTACTTATAACCGATACGTTATTCTCAAAATAATTTAAACGAATACCTACATTTAATGGAGCTCCTCCTATTTTTTTATGCTCTGGAAATTCATCCCAAAGTACTTCTCCGAAACAAGTAATATCACTCATTATATTTTATTTAGCATCTTATCATTCAAATCTACCACACACTTTTCTATACCATACTTTAAAATATCATGATATGACTTACTATAAGCAGCTACAAATGTTTCCGATTTTTTTAAATCCCCAAAGACCGATTCGATTGATAAGAATTGTTTGGGATCACTTTTAGCTTCTATTGCTTTTTTATTTAAAACATCAGCTAAAGCATCTTTAATAATCAACGATTTTCCATTTTCATCTACACCTAAAGAATAAATTGCCCATGCAGCAATAACAAACGCTGCAAACTGAACAGGGCCGTTTTCATTAAGTTGCGCATTTACCGTAGGCAACACAAAGATTGGAAGTTTTGCAGACGTTTCTGAGCAAATTCTATCTATTTGATCTTTTATATAAATATTTCCAAAACGCTGAAGCAATGACTCCTTATACTTCTCTAAGTCTACACCTTCTAAATCTCCTAGAATTGGTGTCACTTCATGATCCATATAGAATTTCAGGAAATTATTTATTCCATCGTCACCAACCACTTCATCTATGGTAGCATATCCTTTTAAAGCCCCTAAAATACCTAAGACAGAATGGCCTGCATTTAATAAACTCAACTTCATTTTTTCATAAGGCACAACATCCGAAACGAATTGAGCACCTACCTTTTCCCATGCTGGTCTACCTGCTACGAAATGATCCTCAATAACCCATTGCTTAAAAGGCTCACAGACAACAGGCCATTGATCATCAATACCCGAGTCTTCCTTTAAATTAATGATGTCTATTTGGCTTGTTGCAGGAGTAATCCTATCGACCATACTATTAGGAAAAGATACTTCTTTCTGAATCCACTCTAGTAAACTAGGCGCTGCTTTCTCCACAAAACTCATCAGCATATTTTGCAACATATGTCCGTTTCCCTGAACATTATCACACGATTGTAATGCTATTCCTTTTTGCCCTCTTTCTTTACGAAGTTTTAAGGCTTGTGTAAGGTATCCAAAAATTGTTTTTGGTTTTAAAGGATATGCTAAATCATGCTGCACTAATGGGTTTGAAAAATCAAATTGCTTTGTAGCTTCATTATAATTATAACCACCTTCTGTTATTGTTAGTGTTACAATCTTGGTATCTAAGCTCGCCATTTTCTCTATTACAACAGCAGGGTTTTCTGGTGCAAATAAATATTCTACGATAGAACCGATGATTCTTTTTGTTAGCGAGCCATCTAATTCTTTTACAATGAGCGTATAAAGTCCATCTTGATCTTTAAGCGTATTGTATATTTTCTGATCAAAATCTAAAAGTGCTACTCCACAAATACCCCAAGCTTCATTCCCTTTTTGATGCAATAATTGATCTGTGTACAAGGCTTCATGGGCTCTATGAAACCCACCTATTCCTACATGAACAATTCCCGTCTTTACCAAAGACCTATCATAAGTAGGAACAGCAACCTTACCTTCAAACTTGCTCAAATTTTGAGCATTCAACTTCATACTTTCCATAAATTTTTTATTATTTGTTTTCAAATCGCTGTAACAAAACAGCAAAAATGATAATTCCGCCTTTTACAACTTGTTGTGGGTACGAGGGTACATTTAAAAGGTTTAGAATATTACTTATCAACCCTAAAATCAATACCCCCATTAAGGTATTAATTGCAGAACCTCTACCCCCATTTAAGCTTGCACCACCAATAACTACTGCAGCAATAGCATCAAGTTCCCAAGCCATTCCCATATTAGGAGATCCTAAGTTTGTTCTAGAAGCCACAATTATAGCAGAAATTGCCGCTAAAGATCCAGAGATAGCATACACTAAAAACTTATATTTATTAACTTTGATTCCCGACAAACGAGATGCTTCTTCATTACTACCAATCGCAATTACTATTCTCCCAAAAACATTATACCGTAACATTACAAAAGCTCCTGCTACGATTATAAAAAATACGATTGCGATATTAGGAATACCTAAAAAAGAATTATTTGCAAAATCTGACATAAACAAACCACCATATGTCTTGAAGGTTACCGGAGAACCTTTGGAGTATATAAAACCCATTCCCCGCGCTATAGTCATTAATGCCAATGTTGCTATAAAGGGCGCCATTTTTTGATAAGCTACCAAATAACCAGCCACACTCCCTAAGCCAAAACCAATTACAATAGTCATTAAGATTGCTATTGGTAAAGCAAAAATATTTACCAGAATTGCAAATGCTACAGCTAATAGCGCAACCATAGAACCCACAGACAAATCTATACCCCCTGTGAGAATTACAATTAACATACCTATACTAATAATACCAATACCTGAAACCTGTTTTAGAAGGTTGCTTAAATTTACTGATGTAAAAAACACATCTGAAATAAGTGCTGAGAACAATACCAGAATTAAGAAAATAAATATGGTATTGTATTTTATTAAAAACTTAAGCATTCCGCCTGGACTACTAAGTTGTTGTTTTAAAGTTAAAGCCATTGTTGCTGTTTTTTTGAGTTAATTTTTTAAAGCTTTGCCTATTGCGTAACGAAGTATGTTTTCTTCAGAAAACTTCTCCTTAGGCAATTCACCATAGATAGACCCCTTATACATTACTAGAATTCTATCTGCGATTCCCATTATTTCTGGCATATCTGAAGAAATAACAATGACTCCAACACCTTTTTTAGCAACCTCATTAATCAGGTTATAGATTTCTACTTTTGCTCCAACATCTACGCCACGGGTAGGTTCATCTATAATAATTATCTTACTATCTATGCTCAACCATTTTGCAAGCGCTACTTTTTGTTGATTCCCACCACTTAAGTTCGCCACAGGAACTTCTGAACTAGGTGTTTTAATATTAAGTTTATCTATTAAATTCTGAGCGTTTTTACATTCTTTTTCTACATTGATAAACCCAAACTTTTTAGAAATAGACTTAAAATCTGTAACACTAATATTTTTACGGATTGAAAGCGGCAAAAACACGCCTTCTTCTTTTCTATTTTCAGAAACTAATCCTATTCCTTTCTTAACAGCATCTACAGGAGATTTTGTTTTGAGCTCTTCTCCATTCAAGAAAACACTACCCGATTTCTTTTTATCTGCTCCAAAAATTAATTTTGCAGTTTCTGTTCTTCCACTCCCACCTAATCCAGCAATACCTAAAACCTCTCCTGGTCTTACAGAAAATGATACATTATGAACGAAAGTATTTTTAGCTGTTAAGTCTTTAACTTCAAAAATTGGAACATCACCAATTGTTATGTTTCGAACTGGATACAAATCTTTTAACTCCCTACCAATCATCAATCGAATTACAGCATCTGTATCAGTTTCTGAAACCGGCATACTTCCCGTATCTACACCATCCTTAAGCACCGTTACAGTATCTGCAATTTTAAAAATCTCTTCTAAATGATGCGAAATGTAAATTATAGAGATTCCTTTTTCTTTTAGTTTGAATAAATTATCAAAGAGTTTTTGAGTATCTGTAGGATCAAATACCGTAGTAGGCTCATCTAACACTAAAATTTTAGTATCTTCTGAAATCGCCTTTGCTATTTCTACCACTTGCTTTTGCACGATACTTAAATTTCTAACAGTAGCAGATGCATCAATATCAAAACCTAAAGAATTAATTAACTCCTGTGCATCTCTAGTTATTTCTTTCCAATTCATCCAGAATTTACTAGCTCCTAATTTATGCAGGTATATATTTTCTGCTACAGACAAATCATTTATTAAAGACAACTCCTGATACACCACATTGATACCCAAAACTTGGCCGTCATGTGTATTCTTAGGGTTTATCTCTTGACCATTAAGCAGCACTTTCCCTGTATCTTTTTGGTGCACTCCACTTAATATTTTCATTAAGGTAGATTTACCTGCGCCATTCTCTCCTAGTAATGCATGAATCTCCCCAGGCTTTACTTTCAAGTTTACATCTTCTAAAACTGAAACAATCCCAAAACTTTTCGAAATTCCGGACATTTCAAGCCTATATTTGCTTTTCGTATTTTCTATATCAGCCATAATTAAGAATTAAAACAATGCATTAGGATTGTAATACTGTGCTGCATTTTCTTTAGTAATCAATAATGGAGCAGTAAAAGACGTTTTTGAAAAATCTTTTTTTCCGTTCATATACTGAATTGCGTAGATAACTGCATTTTTACCTATCTGTACAGGACTATTCATCGCGGTACAACCATAGAAATCGGTTTCCATAATGTATTTAATTGCTTCTTTTTGTCCGTCTGCACCTGCGACAATAAGAATATCATCTGTCTTACCTGCCTGTGCTATTGCTTTTATAGCCCCGAGCACACAAACGTCTGACTCGGTAATTACCACATTTATATCTGGGTGTGCTACCAAAATATCTTCCATAGCCTGTAAACCACCTGCATACGACCAATCGGTGTAGGCTTGTGTTTGTATGTTTAAATCAATATACCCTAAACTTCTTAATTGCTCTTCCGAAATACCTTGCAACAACCCTTGCTTTCGTGTTCTACCTACAGGGTTTCCTGCATTACCACTTAATAAAGCAATATTCATTTTTTCCTTGCCGAATTTTTTAGCCAACCATTCACCTGCTAACTCACCATTCGCTAAATTATTAGATTGAATTGTTGTTACATATTCTGCAGAAGGATCTATTGAGCTATCGATTATAAAAACCGGAATGCCAGCAGCTTTCGCCAATTTAGTTACCCCCACAAGTGCATCAGGATCTTTTGGATTCAATAATAAAGCATCTACACCCTTAGTAATTAAGTCTTCTACAGCAGCTACTTGCTTATTGATATCATCTTGACCATCTGCAGATAAAAAAGTCATTCCGTTTTTTTCCGTTGTTTCCTTTATACTTTGCAATAATGCCTGATAATAAGGAGCATTTAATGTTGGCGAACAATACCCTATAGTTTTCCCCGAAAGGTCTATAGCACTTTCGATAAGTGCATCATCACTAGATTCACTTTTTCTACTATTGTCTGATTTCTCAATAGGTTCTGCACAGCCTACTATCAAGAGTACTGAGCATACCACAAATACCTTTATTAGGTCTTTTATGGAAAGGTGGTTTTTTAGTTTCATTTGTTTTTGTTGTTTTTTGTTGAGTTTTTTTTTTACTAGAAAAGCATAATATCTAATTGCAAGACTGTTTTCTCCTTTTCAGGGTTCCACATAGCCGTGACTTCTACTGGCATTTTATAATTTCCAAAATTTATATTCTTACCTAGCGTTGCACCTACATTAATAATATTACCAACACCTTCTGTATAAAAAGATGTATCGTTTATAAATGACCAAGCCCCACCTGCAAAAACAGATAATTTGTAATCCTCTTTCTCCCAAACTTTACTTTTTACTTCAAAATAGTGCGTCCAAGAATTTCTCAAAGAACCATTGGTCTGGACTTCATAATCACCAGAACCACCTCCTAATATAGTAGCAAAGTATAATAAGGTATTATCAGCAATCGTATACCCGAAGTTTAAATCTACAAAATTATACCCTTGCGTTTTATCATAACTCCAATACTGCAACTTGTCTCCTCTTTCCTCTACACCCGTATAATTATTATGTGATACTGCTTCGATAAAGAATTTATCAGAAAAATGGTACGAACTATACATTGAAAACTCCTTATAATTAGCATTTACATATGCTCCAGTGTCTTTATTAATAACATCTACACTTGTTAAACTTGCACCACCCCACACTCCTAATGTAAATTTCTGATTTCTAGTTTTATATTCTAGGCTTGTAGCGAATACGGCACCAGGATGAACAACAAAACCATGCCATGTATGCATGTTTTTTAAATGACCACTAGCATTAAAGGCTTTATAATTATCTTCTTCCATTTGATCTTCTTGTGCTGTAGCAACATTTACCCCTAAGAAGAACACAGCACTAACAAAAGCTATAGATAACATTTTCAAACGATTAGCTTTTAGTAAGACTTGAGATAAATACAACGTCTTATTTACTGGTCTTTTTTTTACGTTTTTCATTCTTAAAAATGATTTTCGGTTCGTATTTTATATTAAACGTCATTATAACGTTTGCTCAAAAATAGTATAAAAATTCACATAACCATAAATTTTAACATATTTAAATCCCTTAAAATCAATTTATAAGGTAATATTTTATCAATATCGCCTTATCACACTAATTTAAATATAAATAATAACGTACTAAAAACGCTTATATACATTATCAAACAATTACTTATACCTACATAAGTAGCACTACTCACAACACACACCCCAATCACTAAAAAAAACTATCAATGTTATTTAAACAATCCTCTTATTTAGCACCGGCTTTATAAAAAAGTACCTAAAATATTATTGAAAGTATTTTTGATGACCTTATCTTTACATCATATAACTATTTTTAGTATGATTAAGATTACATTACCAGACGGTAGTATTAGAGAGTGCGAAAAAGGAAGCACTCCAATGGATGTAGCTAAAAGCATTAGCGAAGGATTTGCTAGAAATGTAATTTCTGCAAAATTCAATGACACAGTACTAGAAGTTACCACTCCTTTATTAGAGGACGGCTCTCTTGTATTGTATTCTTGGAATGATGCTGCAGGTAAAAAAGCTTTTTGGCATTCGTCTTCCCACGTAGTTGCACAAGCCATAGAAGAATTGTACCCTGGTGTAAAACTAACCATAGGGCCTGCTATTGATAACGGATTTTATTATGACATTGATTTAGGTGATACCTCTATTTCTGACAAAGATTTTCCTGCAATTGAGAAGAAGGCAATAGAAATAGCTAGAGGCAAACATAACTTTAAAATGCACCCTGTTTCTAAAGCAGCTGCATTACAAAAATACAAGGAACAAGGCAACGAGTATAAAGTTGAGCTTATAGAAAATCTGGAAGATGGCACCATCACATTTTGTGATCATGACACGTTTACAGATTTATGTAGAGGTGGTCATATTCCAAACACAGGAATTATAAAGGCTATTAAAATTCTAAGTGTTGCAGGAGCTTATTGGAGAGGTGACGAAAACAAACCACAGCTTACCCGAATTTATGGTATTTCTTTCCCTAAACAAAAAGAGCTTACCGAATATTTAGAATTATTAGAGCAAGCAAAACAAAGAGACCATAGAAAATTAGGTAAAGAATTAGAACTTTTTACGTTCTCTGCAAAAGTAGGTCAAGGCCTACCTTTATGGCTGCCTAAAGGAGCTGCTTTGAGAGAAAGATTAGAAGATTTCTTGAAAAAAGCTCAAAAGAAAGCAGGTTACGAAATGGTGATTACACCACATATTGGCCAGAAAGAATTATATGTTACCTCAGGTCACTACGCTAAATATGGAGCAGATAGTTTTCAACCTATCAAAACTCCAAAAATGGATGAAGAATTCTTGTTAAAACCAATGAATTGTCCGCACCACTGTGAAGTTTATAATTTTAAACCACATTCTTATAAAGATTTACCTAAGCGTTTTGCTGAGTTTGGAACCGTTTATAGGTACGAACAAAGTGGAGAACTACATGGTTTAACTCGGGTAAGAGGTTTTACACAAGATGATGCTCATATTTTTTGTACTCCTGATCAACTAGATGAAGAGTTTAAAAACGTAATAGACTTATCTCTTTATGTTTTAGGATCTTTAGGTTTTGATAATTTTACAGCACAAGTATCTGTTCGTGATTTAACAAAACCAGAAAAATACATTGGTTCAGTAGAAAACTGGGAAAAAGCAGAAAGTGCTATTATCAATGCTGCCACAGAAAAAGGGCTTAATTTTGTGATTGAAAGTGGCGAAGCTGCCTTCTATGGTCCAAAGTTAGACTTCATGGTTAAAGATGCACTTGGCAGACAGTGGCAATTAGGAACCATTCAAGTAGATTACAACCTTCCAGAACGTTTTGACCTTACCTACAAAGGAAGTGATAACGAACTGCACAGACCTGTAATGATTCACCGTGCACCATTTGGTAGTATGGAACGTTTTATAGCGCTTTTGCTAGAGCATACAGGAGGTAATTTCCCTCTTTGGTTAATCCCTGAGCAGGCTATAATATTACCTGTTAGCGAGAAACATGAAAAATATGCAGAAAAAGTTTTAAAATCGCTAGAAAAACACGAAATTCGCGCACTTGTTGACAAGCGTAATGAGACAGTCGGCAAGAAAATACGAGAAGCTGAGATGAATAAATTACCATTTATGCTGATCGTAGGTGAAAATGAAGAAGCTGAGGAAACCATTTCTGTTCGAAGACACGGAGGCGAAGATTTAGGTTCAATTACAATTTCTGACTTTAACGAGTTGGTAACTACAGAAATAAATAGTACCTTAAAGTCGTTTTAAAAAAAAATAAGTTTAATTAAAAAGATTTAGTCATAGCAATAAGAAAAAGATTTAAACCCCAACCACGGAGGGAAAACAAAAACCCTCACAAAATCAACGAACAAATACTTTCTCCTAACGTAAGGTTGGTAGGTGATAATGTAGAAGTTGGTGTTTACCCTATACGGGAAGCACTTAACAAAGCTGAGGAATTAGAATTAGATTTGGTAGAAATTTCTCCAAATGCTGATCCGCCTGTTTGTAAAATAACAGATTATAAGAAATTCTTATACGAGCAAAAGAAGCGCGAAAAAGTCATGAAGGCTAAAGCGACGAAAGTTATCGTAAAAGAAATTCGTTTTGGACCACAAACTGATGATCATGATTATGAGTTCAAAAAGAAACATGCAGAGAAATTTTTAAAAGACGGAGCTAAATTAAAAGCTTATGTGTTTTTTAAAGGACGTTCTATTGTATACAAAGATCAAGGTGAAATACTTTTGCTTAAGTTAGCGTCTGAATTAGAAGACCTAGGTAAAGTAGAACAAATGCCTCGATTAGAAGGAAAGAGAATGACGATGTTCATTGCTCCAAAAACAAATAAGAAGTAACATAACTACTGTTTTAATTTCATATTAAAATAGTAACACAATAAAGAAATTGCCAGCTGTATAGCCGGCATTTTCAATAATAATAAGCGAGATAATTTAATAAACTAGGAACAAGATGCCTAAACAAAAAACAAAATCCAGTGCCAAAAAGCGTTTTAAGCTTACAGGTTCGGGTAAAATCAAAAGAAAGCACGCTTTTAAGAGTCACATTTTGACGAAAAAATCTAAAAAGCGTAAGCTAGCGTTAACACATTCAGGGTTAGTTCACCAGGCTGATGTTAACAGTATTAAAGAGCAATTACGTTTAAAGTAATTTTCTTTTTACCGGTAATTAATTATTAACCATGGAGTTAGGCCTTAAAAGTGTCGATAATCGACCGCCTACTACAAAAAAAATTTAAAAGTATGCCAAGATCAGTAAATTCAGTTGCTTCTAGAGCCAGAAGAAAAAAGGTAATGAAGCAAGCCAAAGGTTACTTTGGAAGACGTAAAAACGTTTGGACAGTAGCTAAAAATGCAGTTGAAAAAGCAATGTTATATGCTTATAGAGACCGTAGAAACAAGAAAAGAAATTTCCGTTCATTATGGATCACTCGTATTAATGCAGGTGCTCGTTTACACGGAATGTCTTATTCTCAGTTTATGGGAAAAGTTAAAGCTAACAACATCGAATTAAACCGTAAGGTTTTAGCCGATTTAGCAATGAATCACCCAGAAGCTTTTAAAGCTGTAGTTCAAAAAATAAAGTAACATTAACAATATCTCTCGCTTATAAAAAATCCGATTCTAACGAATCGGATTTTTTTTTACCCTACCGTATACCTATCCCCTATTTAAATACGTTAACTATTTTCAGTAAGAATTATAAAAATGATTGAAAACAATTTAATTGAAAACCCTATAATAGAACACACGTTAAAAGAAGACAATAGCACCTTAGCTCTTTTACATTATAGTCAACTCTTAAATTTCTTTGGATTTTTCGGCATCATCATACCCGTAGTCCTATGGTCTACTAAAAAGACTGAAATCAAAGGAATGGATGAACATGGAAAACACGTTATCAATTATCAATTGAGTATGTTGTTATACGGAGTAATCTACGCTATGTTGTTTTTTATCTCCATACTATTGACTTTTATATTCATAGGATTTGTATTTATCATTATCCTCAGTATCATTGGAATACCACTCGCACTTCTTTTAATTGTGTACCCTATAATAGGAGGCATAGCAGCATCAAAAGGAGAATTCTACAAATACCCATTAACTATAAAATTTATAAGCTAATTACCAAAAGCTGTGATAACGATATGTCTACCAGAAGCATTATCCCGATGTTCACATAAATAGATTCCTTGCCAAATCCCTAAATTTAACTGCCCATTTGTAATTGGAATTTGAACTGAAGCCCCCATCAATGAAGATTTAATATGGGCAGGCATATCATCAGCACCCTCATAATCATGTTTATAGTAGGGTTGATTCTCCGGAACCATAACATTCATATGACTTTCGAAATCTAAACGGACGGTTGGGTCTGCATTTTCATTAATGGTTAAACTTGCAGATGTGTGTTTTATAAAAACCTGTAGCATTCCAACATTAATAGCTTTTATTTCAGGAAGTGCATTCAAAACCTCCGTAGTAACCAAATGAAACCCTCGCGAAAAACTTCTTAATCTTACTTCTGTTTGATAAAAATTCATTGTATTTAACATTTAAAACTAATATTCACACAAACTTATCTATTTAAACACAAATGTTCTCTGCTTAAAGAATAACTTTGCTGCTTTTAAATTTTGAACCTATGGATTTATCACAAATAAAAATGGTCGTTACAGACATGGATGGAACCCTTTTAAATTCTAACCATCAAGTAAGTGACAAGTTTTACCAGCTCTATGAAGAATTAAAAAAGAGAGACATAAAATTTGTCGCTGCTAGCGGAAGACAATACCATAGTATAATTGATAAATTAGCTCCAATAAAAAATGAGATTATTGTCATTTCAGAGAATGGAGGATTTGCCATGCAGCATGGAAAAGAAATTTTAGTAACTCCCTTACCAAACAAAACTAAGAACGAAATAATCTCACTCTTAAACGGAGTAAAAAATATTCATCTAGTCCTATGCGGTAAAAACTGTGCATATATATCAAAAGAATCTTCACTATTTGAACAAAAACTAAAAGAATACTACTCCAATTATGAACTACTAGATAATTTGAGTGCTTACGATGGTGAAATTGTTAAGATTGCTATTTATCATTTTGAAAGCTCAGAAAAGTATATCTATCCAAAAGTATTCCATTTAGAAGATGAATTGCAAGTAAAAATATCAGGTGCCAATTGGGTAGATATTTCCAGTAAAAATGCCAATAAGGGATATGCTTTAGAGAAAGTCATGAAAGAAAACAATATCAAACCTCATGAATTATTAGTATTCGGAGATTACAATAATGATCTTGAAATGCTAGCCTTAGCCGACTATAGTATTGCCATGGAAAATGCCCATCCTAATGTGTTAAAATTAGCAAACTATAGTACTTCCAACAATGACAACTATGGTGTAGAACGCATATTAGAAAAGTTAATAGCCTCAAAATAAAATACTTAACTATTACAATATATAAGAAAAAGTTAAACTTTTCCTTATAACAAAGCAATTGCTTAGCTTTGTACTGTAGTTTAAAACTAATGGCACGTAAAAAACAATATAACGAGGAGGAAGTGATAAAGAAAGCTATGGGGCTTTTTTGGCGCAATGGCTATGAGGCTACCTCCGTACGTATGCTTGAAAAAGAAATGGGCATTAACCAATTCTCTATTTACGCTAGTTTTAAAAATAAACAAGGCGTTTTTTTAGAGAGTGTTAAGCATTACAAAATAGAAATTAATGCTATTAAAGAAAAGCTACAAAAATCTAACAATGGTATCATTGGTATAAAACAATATTTTTATGATTTTTTAGAATTTTCTAAAGAAGGTACCTTACAAAAAGGTTGCTTAGTTACCAATAGTGTAAATGAAATTAAAGAAGATGCTGATCCTATTGTGATGATTGAACTTAAAAAGTTTGCTAATGAAATACGAACTTTATTTGTAAGTAATTTAAAACAGGACGACCAAAGAGTAGTTATTTTAATAGAAAAGCAAGCAGATTTTTTAATGAACACTCTGTTAGGACTTTCAATAGCTTCTAAAGTATTTAATCTAGATCAATTAGAAAATATAATAGAAGTTACCTTTAGCAATTTATAACATTTTTTTTGCTAAATAACTAAGCGAATGCTTAGTTAAATTAAGAACAAAAATTAATACGAATATAAAAATTAAAATTATGACAACTTTAAAAATTCAAACTATTGAAACTGCACCAGAAAAATCTAAATCATTATTAGAAGATTCTAAAAAAGCTTATGGTATGATTCCAGGTCTGCACGGTGTTTTAGCTACTTCACCTCAATTACTTAAAGCATACCAAGATTTACACCAACTATTTACAGAAACATCTTTTAATAATGATGAACTTACAGTAGTATGGCAAACAATTAACGTAGAGCATGCTTGTCATTATTGTGTACCTGCACATACTGGTATTGCAAAAATGATGAAAGTTGATGATACAATCATAAATGCTTTGCGTGATGAAACACCTCTTGCAGATGCTAAATTAGAAGCTTTACGTACGATGACATTATCGTTAACTCGTAACCGTGGCAATGTTTCTCAAGAAGATTTAGAAGCTTTTTATGCTGCTGGTTATGGTGAGCAACAAGTATTAGAAATTATTTTAGGGCTATCTCAAAAAGTGATAAGCAATTACACAAATCATATTGCTAATACTCCAGTAGACGAAGCATTCCAAAAATTTGCTTGGTCTAAAAAATAAGAATACGAATGCCAATGTAGAATTGTAATGCAGGAGAATGGCACTATAAGAACCTTTCGCCTACAAGCGGAAGGTTTCTTTTTTTTGGGGAATTTTAAAAAAAACGACCACATCAATATGTAGTACCCAAAATTAAATCTAAAAATATACAGCATTGGGTATAAAATACTTTATCACCCTAAATATTAATTCAAAAGGATAGATCATGAGTTTCACAATAGAAAATAAAGTAGCTTTAGTAACAGGAGCAAATAGAGGTATCGGAAAAGCAATTGTAGAATCGTTTGTAAATCATGGTGCTAAAAAAGTTTATTTAGCAGTAAGAGATATATCTTCTACTAAAGAATTAGAAGCTAAATATGGCAATAAAGTGGTTACACTTAAAGCAGATGTGTCTAGCACTGCAGCTATAAATGAATTAGCAAAACAAGCTAATGACGTAGATATTGTTGTAAATAATGCTGGCATAGGAACACCTTACGCAACTATCGGTAAAGATGTAGAAGAAGATTTTACCGCACAATTGCAAGTAAATGCTTTTGGTTTATTACGTATAGCCAATGCATTTGCTCAACAATTAGAAGAGAAAAAAGGAGCTTTAGTACAATTAAACTCTATTGCTTCTCTAAAAAATTTCTCACAACTATCTACATACTCGGCCTCTAAGGCTGCATCTTATTCTTTAACACAGGGGTTAAGAACAGAATTAGGTGCTAAAGGGGTTACTGTGTTAAGTGTGCATCCAGGGCCTATTGACACAGATATGAGTGCTGCTGCTGGCTTTGAAGGTGCTGCGGCAACCACAGAAGTTTCTGAAGGTATTATTACTGCTTTAAAAGCTGGTGATTTTCATTTATTTCCAGATGCAATGGCCAAACAAGTAGAAAGTGCTTATCAAAGTTTTTCTGATGCTATTGTTCTAGCAGATTTTTAAAAAAAATTAATAGATAAAATATATAGTTATGATAAAAGTATCTGTAATGTATCCAAACAGCAAAGATGTTATGTTTGATACCGAATATTATAAAAATAGTCACTTACCAATGGTAGTTAAAGCCGTTGGTGATGCACTAAAAGGATTAGAATTAGACTTGGGAATTGCTAGTAGAGTTCCTGGAGAATTAGCTCCTTATGTTGCTATTGCACATTTAAAATTTGACGATATTGCATCTTTCCAAACTGCATTTGGCCCACACGCTGAAACTTTTGCTGCTGATATTAAAAATTATAGCAATGTAAAAGGAGAACTTCAGATTAGTGAGCTGATATCATTTTAAGTAATCATTTGAAATGGTATTTTTAGTAACTACTAAAAATTTATAGCGCTTATCAATGAAATTAAATTAGAAATTGATAAGCTTTTAGATCAAAAAATAATATTATATAGACTACATAAATGGAAGTGAAAGAGATTAACATAGCGCATATCGCACAAGTTTGTATTGAAAACGTATTCAGAACAAGCACAGCAAAACCTGGTTATGTTCATCTTAATTTTGGAAAAAACTTAAGTTCCACTGAATTCAGATCTATTATGGTTGATTTAAAAAATGAACTATCAAAGTTCACTACCAAACAATTTAATAGCACATTAGCCTATCATTGGTTAGTCCGTTTTGATCAGCAAGTAAATACCCCATTCCATTTGGATAATGCTGAAGATCAATCTTTTTTAATGTTAGGATATGAACCTAGCGAAGTAGATAGTGAACTATACTTAGCCGATTACGTTAAATATGCTAATGACAGCAAAGTAGAATCAACGGAATGTATTGAAAAAATTACTCCCATATTCAAAGAAGATGAATCCTTACTAGCCCCTTATGTGACTAAAGTAAGTTCATTTAATAGCGATACCTATCGCATTGTTTTTATCAACAACAGCAAACCGAAATCGTTTCCTGAAATGTTGGGTGTATTTCATAAGGTACTCATCGTAAGACCAGATGTAACAAAAAGTAGAATAGTAAATTCTATGATTTTAAATTTGTTACCAAAAGGTATAATCAATAAAAATGAACCTAGTGAAGAAGCCTTCTTAAACACTGATATAATAAGTAAATAGTTTATAAAAAATACAAAACTTATGAAGAATAAAATTATAATAGATGTTGTTTCTGATGTCGTTTGTCCTTGGTGCGCCATTGGCTACAAACGCTTAGAACAAGCTATCACAGAAATGGGTATTCAAGATCAAATAGCCTTAGAATGGCAACCATTTCAATTAAATCCTAATATGCCTGCAGAAGGTCAGGACGTAGAAGAACATATTACAGAAAAATATGGCTCTACTCCTGAACAACAGAAGGAATCTCAAGAACGAATGACAGAATTTGGAGCAGAACTTGGTTTCAAATTTGACTATTTTAAAGGGATGCGTATGGCTAATACTTTTGATGCTCATGTATTGTTAACATATGCTAAAGAACAAGGGAAGCAAACAGAACTTAAATTGCGTTTATTGAATGCATTCTTCGGAGAACACAAAGATGTGTCTGATAGAGCTATTCTAAAACAAGAATTAGAAGCCATTGGTTTAAATGCTACCGAAGCTTTTTCCGTATTAGACAATAAAGAAATGCGTACCAAAGTAAAGTCTGAAGAAGAGTATTGGAAAAGTTTAGGTGTGAACTCTGTTCCTACGGTTGTTTTTAATAGAAAAAGTGCCGTAAATGGTGCACAACCTGTAGCAGTATATAAAAAAATATTAACGGATATATTAGCATCATAACATGAAAACTTTCAGCTATATCATACTTCTTTCTTTATTCCTTTTTTCATGCAAAGAGAACGTAGTTAAGAAAACAGAAACAGCTTCTGAAGCAATGCAAATAGCAACTCCTGAAATTAGCGAGGTTACTTCTTTTAAGGGGCAACAAGTAACAGGTATCTCTGTTACTCATGAGGGGCGCATTTTTGTAAATTTCCCTAGGTGGAGAACAGGAGTTACTAATTCTGTAGTAGAAGTACTAAGTGCTACTACAAATACGCCATTCCCTAACAAAGAATGGAACTCTTGGGAAATTGGCGCTAAAATAGAAGCTAATAAATTTGTTGGGGTACAATCTGTCGTTGCCTTTGAAGATTTATTATATGTCTTAGACACAAGAAGTCCTCTTTTCAAAGCAGTAGTAGATGCTCCAAGAGTTTTTGTTTTTAATATAAATACAAAAAAACTGGAGCATACCTATATTTTTAGTGAAGGAAGCTATCATTCAAATTCCTACATAAATGATTTACGAATTGATAAAAAGAATAACCGCATCTATTTTACAGACTCTGGGAATTCTGGGTTAGTTATTTTAGAACGTACTACGGGCACGTTCACAAGAATCCTAGATGATCATAAATCTACAGCTGCAGCATTAGATTATTTAACCTTTGCTAATGGAAAATGGACCAATACCGTAAATTCTGATGGAATTGCGTTAGATGATAAGAATGATAAATTGTATTACCACGCACTATCAGGATATAACTTGTATAGTATACCTACAAATGCCTTGCTTCTAGAAGATGAACTTGAAATTGAAAAAGCGGTGAATTTTGAAACGAAAACATCAGCTCCAGACGGAATGATTTTTGATAAAAATGGTATTCTTTATTTTGCAGATTTAGAACATAATAAAATTATGTACCGCAAACCAGATAATAGTATCCAAACCTTAATTAAAGGTGATGCTATAAAGTGGGCAGACACTTTTAGTATTTATAACAATTATTTATATTTTACCAATTCTAGAATCAATGAAGTCACAGCAGATATATCGGATATGGTTTTTACGGTGAATAAAATAGCACTTCCAAATAATTAATTATGAAATATACTTTAGCTTTTGATGTTTATGGTACGTTAATAGATACTGCCGCAGTATTAAATTCCTTAGAAAAATTAATCGGAAAAGAGACTGCAACACCTTTTATGAATACTTGGCGAGACAAGCAATTAGAGTATTCCTATAGACGTGGATTAATGGATAAATACATAGATTTTTCTATCTGTACACAGAATGCACTTGATTATGCCTGTATTAAATTCCATATAGATTTAAGTGACAAACAAAAGGGAGCACTTTTAGACGAATATAAAACATTACCGGCTTTTGATGATGTTGCAGAAGGACTAGAAACCTTAAAAAAAGCAGGTCATCGTTTATTTGCTTTTTCTAATGGAAGTGAAGAAGCTGTTACAAAACTCCTTTCTACTGCAAATATTTTAAATTACTTTGAAGGGGTGGTAAGTGTAGAAAACGTAAAAATGTTTAAGCCTAGTCCTATTGTGTACACTTATTTCTTAGCAACTGCTAAAGCTAAAAAAGAAGAAAGTTGGTTAATCTCTAGCAATAATTTTGACGTTATTGGTGCTAAAATGTATGGAATGAATAGTGCTTGGGTACAGCGTAGCCCTGATTCAATATTTGATCCTTGGGGAGTAGCCCCCACAGCAATAGTACACAAACTAACAGCTTTAGTTAAAAAATTATAGTTTAATTATATAGACGGCATTTGCGAGTGCATTTATTAAAGAATCCAGAAAAATAGAACAAGAATGTATTAGTTAGGAGTAAAGCCAAATAAAAATAAGAGAACACTTAAGATTCATTATCGTTTAGGCTATGGTTAGTATGGGAAGTTAAAAGTAATTAATTTCCGATTAAGTACTTAGCCAAAACTTTTTATTTTGTTTACTCTTTTTTGTTCTAAAGCCAAATCAAAAAATTTGGTGGACTTGGTTATAAGCACTTCATTTTGGGTTAGGCATCAAAACCCTTATTAACTATAGCCATTGTTATTTTTTCGTTTTTCATCTCCGTTTCTATGAAAAAATACTTAATGGCTCCCTTAGACTAAAATAGAACGTTTCATATAAGAGTTGCTTTATTTTAGGATAAGTAGATTTATACTTTGTTGTCTTAGTTGATGAAGGGTTGCAGTCAATTCCATAGTATTTAGCAATTTTCATTGCTCTTTTCATATGAATTGGGTCGGAAACTAGTAAAGCATTTTTTATCCTGAGCGAATCCATTATTTGCTTTGATTGTTCTGTGTTTTCTGTCGTATATTTTGATTTCTCTTCTATGATAATCTTGTTTTCAGGAATTCCGTTTTCTATGGCGTAATATTTTGCGGTTTTACTATCCTATTGTTTTTTGTCCTTTACCAAAGCCTCCTGTTAGAATGATTTTTTTAACTATTCCTTTATTATAAAGTAAAATACTATGATTAATTCTTTCTTTAAAAACTGGAGATAATTTTCCGATATTCGTCCCAGCTCCAAGAACTATTGCAACATCAGATTTATGTTCATTATACTCAAATGAATAATTATAAATTCTGACTGAATTAAGCACAAAGTAGCCTAGAAGCAATCCAAATACTATTATATATTTTTTATTTTTAAATTTCAACTCTCATTTTTTTGAATGAAACACAACTTATAAACAAAGTATATAGAAAACGAAAGAAATAGAATTTAAGCATAAAAAAAGCTATTTCCGCAACCAGCCTATAATCCAATCATTTGTAATTCGCCATTTTCCATCTTCATTTACAAGAATATAATTTTCTCTTGAGTCCCCGAAAGGTCCTGGATTTTGCTGAATAATTTCAATTCCGTTAGCGGTTACATTTGATATAATAGCAACATGTCCATACTTATTTAGAAGGGTTCCTGAATAGACTAACAGATCATTCACTCGAGGCTTAGCACTACTCGGGTTTATAAATTGATTTAAATTACGTTGTGTATTTAGTTCACCATCTTTTACAAGCGGATTAAAAAAATCTTTGGCATGCCCATAACTATCTGGCATTTTATGTTTTAGCGCATCATAATAGTAGCGTTTCACAAATTCCACACATTGATACTTCAGTCCAAGATTATAACCATCTTTTGTTAGTTCGCGTCCATCAACATTGCCTACTCCCCCATTGTAATAAACAGACACTCCATTTAAAGAATCTATTTCTTGTCCTACTTCATAATTAGGATTTAGATTGATTTTCTTAAATACAAAAAAGCAGAGTACCAATAATATCAATACTCCTAGTATTTGTACAATTCGTTTTTTAAATTTACTCAGCATATTATTTTATAAATGTTAGGCCGGCAGGGCTCAAAAGGATAAGTAGATTATATAACCCTATCTTTCTATAGCTTTTGCAAACGTTACTACTTTTTTTATTGTTTTATTTTGCTCATTTTTCCTCCAACTAATAAATAAATCTATTTCTTCATTCAACTCAATAAATCTAACCTTTTTATGCTTGGCAAATTTAAAAGAATAGGGTAGAATAGAAATCCCAAGTCCCTTAGAAACAAGATTTAAAATCATCCCTCCAAAATCAGATTCAATACTTGTTATTGGCTCAAAATTATATTTAACAAACAAGCTTCTTAAAAGTGATGCAAAGAACGTTTTTTTATGCAAACCCGATATAATAAACTTTTCGTGTTGTAATACTTTTAAATCATTCAAGGACGCCTTATCAAACCAATGATTTTCCGGAACAACGATACAGATTGGCTCCGAATATAATTTTAGAGAATCTATATTTTCATTCTCTATTCTATCCCTGCTAAAAGCAATGTCTGTCTGGTAATCTAGTAATAATTTTTCATGACTATCATCATTCGGCTCTGTCAATTCTAATTTTAAATCTGGTAGGTTTGTATTTATAATTTCTAAGAAGTTAGGTAAAAAATTAAAGGCAACTGAACCCGGATAGCTAATAGAAACGACCCCAAGCACTCCTTCGTCAATTTTCTTTGCTTGTCTTTGAATTTGATCTAGATCCTTTATGGTCATCGTCCAATGTTGTTGCAGAAACTTACCCGCATCCGTAAGTTTTACATTTCTTTTATCTCTTTCAAAAAGTTTTAGTCCCAATTCATTTTCAAGAGATTGAATCTGTCTGCTTAATGAAGATTGAGAAATAAAAACTTTCTCTGCTGTTTTCCAAAAATGCAGTTCACTTGAAAGCTCCAAAAAATATTTTATTTGCTGAATTGTCATCTTTGATGCGTTTATTGCATTAATAAGGCTAAAATAAGTATTTTTAAAAGGGTATCAAAATAGTTCCTTTGCCTAAGCTTTTACGCTACCAATAACAACTAAAAAAAATGGGTATAGAAAATTTCGTCACTTTTATGCTAACGGCATTAATTTTTATGATGACACCAGGAATAGATACCGTATTTGTATTGAATACATCTATTGGTCAAGGTAGAAAATCTGGCATCTATGCCACACTAGGCATAAACACTGGAGTACTTACTCATACATTATTTGCCGCACTAGGTTTATCTGTATTGCTTTCTAAGTCTGTAATGGCTTTTTCAATAATCAAATATGTAGGTGCTCTTTATTTAATTTATTTAGGCATTTCAAAGCTAAAAAGCACTAAAAATATTTTACCAATCACAGAAGACAATAGGCAACCAAAAAAAGTAAAAAGTGATTTTTGGTCTGGTTTTCTAACCAATACATTAAACCCGAAAGTTGCATTATTCGTTTTAGCCTTTTTTCCTCAATTTATTACGCCTTCTCAATTAGAAAACCCTATTCCTTTTATTTTATTGGGTCTCACGTTTGCCTTCATAGGAACGATTTGGTATCTAGGTTTAACCTTTTTTGCGAGTACTTTTTCTCATAAAATAAAGACGAATCCAAGTTTTAGCATCTGGTCTAACAAATTGAGCGGCTTTGTTTTTATTTTAATGGGAATTAAAATTGCACTCAGCGGTCGCTAATTATCTACCCGGCTAACATGGGTTAAGTCGAAGGAATTTTTTTAATTATAGGTTCGTCATTTTGTTTTTTGTTTCTTCATCTATACCATCATAGTCCCTATAATAGTTAAAATTATTAGGTAACCTAAATAGGAAGCATACACTTCTAATTCTGTTATAGGGCCTTCTGCGCTATACTAATATTCATCTGAATCATCTGATCCTCTTCAGATTTCTAGAAAACCTCTCCACACTATTACAATAAAATAGTGGTCTCTCCATTTGCGCTACCCTTTTCAACCCTCATAAGAATTCGTATAATTTTATAAATACTAAAAGAAGGCTATCTGTTAAAAATGCGTCTTTTTTTATTATAAACTAGTCTTTATTAATATATACATTTGCATAATTATTTTTATTAAGTCTAAATAAATGCATTTTTTAACCGCCATTACCACTTTATTACTAGTCAACCTAGGGTTTTCTCAAACAGGTTCATTAGCAGGAACTGTCCTACTAAATGATGGCACTCCTGTTATAAATGCTCATATCAAAATAATTGGCACAACACATAGTGCAGTAACCGATTTTGATGGCCAATTTAAAATTAATGAAATAAATTATGGATCGTATCAAATAGATATATCTACCATTGAAGCCAACAAGAAAACAATAGCTATCACTATAGACCAGGAAAAAAATTCGATTACTACCACTGTGACTAGAAAAACCAACGAACTAAGTGAAGTGGTTGTCAACGGCCAGAGTAAAGAAACTAAGATAGAAACGGCCGGTTATGCCGTAAACGTTGTTAAAACAGAAGAAGCCAGCATCCGAAACATTCAAACAAACGAATTATTAAATACTACCGTTGGTGTAAAAATTCGCCAAAATGGAGGCTTAGGATCTGAAGTTAGCTATAGTTTAAATGGCTTATCTGGAAGTTCTATTCGAATTTTTATAGATGGAATTCCTAGTTCAATTTATGGTTCTTCATTTAGCCTAAATAGTATTCCTCCTTCTATGATTAAAAATATTGAGGTCTATAAAGGTGTTGTTCCTGGGCATTTAGCAGATGATGCTTTAGGTGGCGCTATAAATATAGTGCTCCATAAAGAAGCTAAAAATAATTTTAACACCGCTATTTCCTATGGTTCTTTTAATACGCTACAAGCCAGTGCGAATGGTGTATATCGATTTAAAGAATCTGGTTTTACCGTTAAAGCATCACTTTTTCATAATTATTCTGATAATGATTATAAAGTTTCTGGCAGAAGCGTTGTAGTTACGGGTATTGGAGGAGTACAAACCCCGATTACCGCTAGAAGATTTAATGATGCCTATAGTTCTACTGGCGGAATGGCACAAATTGGTTTTACAACCGTAAAATGGGCCGATCAATTTTTAATAGGTTTTACAGGTTCTGATGATTATAAAGAGGTACAGCATGGGGCTTTTATGACTATAACACCTTATAAAGACAGGTTTCTAGAATCAAATGCTTTATTAGCAAACTTAATCTATCAAAAGAAAGATGTATTTACGAAAGGTTTTGATGTACAAATAAATGGTTTGTATGGCAAAAGAAATCGCGCTGTTAATGATACTGCTGCCGCAGCTTATAGTTGGAGTGGCAGAAGAGCTATTGATTTTAGAGGAAATGAGTATGAATATACATGGGGATCTCAACAAGAAGGCGGTCCTACCTTAGCTAAAATTGAGAGAAAAGTGGCATCGATTAGAACTGGAGTGTCCTATACAATTAACGCTCACCATAAAGTTTTAGCAAACCATAGTTATAGCGGTATTGACCGAGAAGATAGTGATGCGTTGCAATCTGTATTAGAAAACACCTTTAAAGGAACAAGGGATTTACATAAAAATATTTACGCTTTAACTTATGAACTAACCGCTTTTGATCAAAAGCTAAAAGCTAGTTTCTTTGGTAAGTATTACTATCAAAAGACAATAAGTATAGATCCAGCCATTGAAGAAGGTGAAAATGGGACCGATGTTATCGTTGACGAAATTGTAAGCAGCACCAATAAAGATGAAGGGTATGGTTTTGCTACTTCTTATGCTATTATCCCAAACATTACTTTATTAGCCTCCGCAGAAAAAGCTATTCGTTTACCAGACGAAACAGAAGTATTTGGTAATGATGGAGATAATGTAATAGCCAATACAAGTATTAGACCCGAAAAAAGCAAGAACTATAACCTAGGAATCCGATTTGGAATGTTTAAACTAAACAAACATCAATTTACGGTTTCAACTAATTTTTTCACTAGAAATATCACAGATAGAATTGGTCTGCCCATTGAAACATCACTAAATGTTGATGATGAATTAATTATTTATGTAAACCAAGGCAATGCAAAATCAAAAGGAATAGATGCCCAATTAAACTATACTTACCATAATAACCTAGGAGTAAACTTTACTATTTCTCGTTTTGATTTGACAACAACATCAGGCGCAGGAACAGAATTTGACATTCCCAATACTCCATTTTTCACTATGAATGGTAGCCTACGTTATTTATTTAAAAATGTAGTTCAGAAAAAATCTCGTTTAAGCTTATTCTACTCCATATACTTTACTGATGATTTCTCTTACTTAACAAACCAAGGGTCAAATACTGTAGGAGACGACTTTTTTAAAGTACCTGAACAATTAAGCCAAGATCTTGGACTTAGCTACGCTTTTCCCAATAAAAAATTTGTAATGAGTTTTGACATTAAAAACATATTTGACAAACCTGTTTATGACAACTTATCCGTACAGAAACCGGGAAGAGCTTTTTATCTAAAATTAAATTACACCATCAATAATTTATAATCAATTCTATATGAAACGTACCTTTTTAAATTTTAAAACTTTATGCGCTATTTTTTTAACAGTAGGCGCAATGACCTCTTGTAGTAGCGATGATAGTAATGCAGGAAGCGGAACAGATACTGACCCTGAAGCAGTATCCCGATGGATAACTGTAGCTGGCGCAAGAATGGGCGAAGAACCAGGAGACGGAAATGGAGGAACATTAATATACGCTGTAAGTAGTGAAGACGCCAAAGATCCTAGAGTATCTATTGAACCTTTTGAAAATGGTTTTATAGCCCCATCAAACAGAACTGCTAGGCTGCAGTCATCAGAAGATGGTAGCACACTATTTAATATTAGCTATGCAGGAGATACTGGCGGTAACTATACTAAATATACTGTAGAAGGCGGACAAACCTTTACGCAAACAGGTTCTGAAATAAGTATTGCTCCTTATGTAGGAACAGCACCACGATGGATCAAGCTATTTGATGGAGATCAAACAGGAGCTGCTGTATATGTATCTACTGAAAATGAATTTGATGAAAATGAAAATTATACACGTACAAATGCTACCATAGGCGTAGTAACTTTAGATTTAGAAAACTCATTAATTAATGAATTTCAAGAACATAGTGTTGCTTTAAGCCCTGAAGAAGAAGCATTAGGGTATTATATTTCAAGAATAGATATGCCTGTCTTAAATGACACTGGAGATAAATTATATATAGGAGCACGCTTAAGTAAGCTAGACCCAGCTACTACTGAGAGTGATAGTGATTTTGAAATTTTAGGCTCTAAAACTATTATTTTAGATTACCCTTCTTTATTAAATTCAACAGTAATTACGTCTACTGTAGGGTACGGAAACACGAATGGTTACCGTAGTATTAATGCCTTCCTTTACAACGGAAGTGTTTATCAAGCAAACCAAAGTGACCCTGAAGGTTCTCATATTTTAAAAATTAATGCAAATAATGAATATGATGATTCTTATGACTTTAATTTAGATACTGCCTTAGGCATAGAAGATGCCTATATTCTTGCTTGGAGACCTGCTGCCAATGGTAAAGCTGTAATAGCATACAGACATGGAGGCTCTGAAGAAGGTGTTGCTGGCGCTCAAGGTTTTTTTGCTCTTGCTGATTTAATGACTAAAACAGCAACAAAAATTGATGCTATACCTTATGATCCAGACTTTTATTTATTTCAATACCAAGGTTTTGTAGTTGATGGAACAGACATATACGTTACCCAAGCTCCTGTAGGAGAAAATGGTAATATCTATGTGATACATACTGAAACTGGCGAAGTAACCAAAGGTGCTGAATTAGTTAATGTAGAAGGAAGTCACTTTATAGGTACTTTCTAAGAATTAAAATTAATTCTTTTCTTAAATTAATAATAGAGCTAAGCTTAGCACGAAAGCAAGGAGACGGTTTCGTTTCCTTCTTCGGGCCAAGCTGAAGCTTATTCTTGGCTGGTAAGGTTGGTTTTTGCTATCTCTATTATCTGCCCAAAGCTAAACCTATAAAATCTAGCGACTTACTAAATACACACAAGCCATTTAGTTTCACCCTAAAGCCTACTTTATATTTATACCTATTGTCAATAGGACTTTACGCTCTTTTTAAAGCAATATTTTCATGAACCCATTTTGCTTCATCTTTAGGTTCTATTTCTCCAAACTTACTGCTACATCTGCTAAAAGTTGCCGCTGGAAAATCATATGGTTTACTATTTTCAAAATAAGGCCCCACTACTCCTAACATCCATCCATTTTTTGCAGCCCAATGCGGTTCAATTGTCATATACTTGAACACGTGATAAAACACATCTTCATCCTCAAATACAATCTTTACTTTTTCAAGGTGTTTTATATCATCAGGTGCTTTATCTAATTCGGTTGGGAATTCAAGCCAATTAACTAGACTACTTTCAGCCCCACTTTCTATAGTAAAATATGCTCTTGGGTATAGCTCCGTTTTATTATAGTCTGATAGTATTTGATAAGTCAATTCTCGTGTTTTATTATCTTTTGCGTAGTCAAAAACATCTTCTTTTTTTATTTCTTTTCCATTTTCTAGTTTCTCGTGTAGAGGTTGAATTCTCTCAAATCTCAATTTATGAGCTTGAGCACCTTCTTTTTTAAATGCAAAATACCTATATATCAGAAACAGCAGGATTAACAGAACAATAGTTCCAATTACTATAAATGTTATTTTCATATTTGAATATATACTTTAATTAAAAAACAGTCAGGCTATACGTAGTTCTTGAGCAAACTAGCCTTGTTTTAGACCAACCACATACCGAAATCTTTTGGTTTTGGTTTTGATTTTTTTTCAACAAAGCCAGATCTAATAAATTGGGCGACTTTACAAATAGAGATAAGATTTTCAATTCAACACCAATTACATTATTGCTTATAAATAGTGTTGTAAGCTGGCTTAAACTAAGCGTTAATCTCATAGTTCTAAACTGGTATACTGCTTTATGAATTACTAATTATTTACGAAGTCCTCCATCATATATTTCCCAGCCTTTACTTATTATTTTTTCTCTAGCTTCTTTTCCCTTAGTAGAATATGTTGTTTTTCCTACTCCAAAAGTCAAGCGATTGTTATTTTCTTGATTTTGCCACCCTATTAATAAATTATCATAATTTTCTGTCGATAGATTTGAATCTTGAAACATATCTGAAACAGAAGTTAATTTAGAGATATGCCATGTTGATAGATTTTGATTAAAAGTAAGTGCATTTCTGAACATAGAACTCATGTACTTAACCTTAGATGTATTCCATTTACTTATATCTTGATCAAATAAACTGGCAGCTTCAAACATAGAATCCATATTAGTAACATTAGAGGTGTCCCAATCACTAATATCTTGATTAAAAGCAATTGCATTATTGAACATATTGTTCATAGACTTAACATTAGAGGTATCCCAATTATTGATATCTTGGTTAAATGATTCAGCATATCCAAAAACGTTTGCCATGCGCATAACGTTGTGGGTATCCCAGTTATTAAGAGGTTGATTATATGCCTTGGCAGCATGAAAAGCAGAAGACATAATTTTAAGATTAGAGGTGTCCCAATTGTTTATATTTTGATTGAATGATTCTGCACTATGAAACAAAGCAAATATACTTGTAATATTAGCGATGTTCCAATTATTAAGAGGTTGATTAAATGAAGCAGCACTATAGAATACTTTTTCTAAAACTGTTAATTTTGATATATCCCAATCATTTATATCTTGATTAAATGATTCGGCTATTAAAAACATCTCATTTATATTTTCTACATTAGAGATATCCCAATTACCAATCGGTTTATTAAAAGCCTTTGCTTCCGCAAACATAGATTTCATTGTTGTGACCTTTGAAGTGTCCCAGTTACTTATGTTTTGATCAAAAGCATTTGCTTGATGAAACATGTTTTTCATTGTTGTGACATTAGATGTATTCCAATTGTTAAGAGGTTGATTAAAAGACCATGCTCCATCAAATACATTTTCCAAACTAGTAATATTAGAAGTATCCCAGTTATTAAGTGTTTGATTAAAAGAATGGGCTCTAAAAAACAAGTCTTTCAAACTCTTAACATTTGAGATATCCCATTTTTCTAATGGTTGGTTAAATGATTTAGCATAATAAAATGTTTCATTCATATCTGTTACATTAGAAGTATCCCAATTATTAATATCTTGATTAAATGAATCAGCCTTGTAAAATACTTGTTTTAGACTGGTCACTTTTGAAATGTTCCAGTTACCTATGGGTTGATTAAACGATTTTGCTTCATAGAATATGCCAGAAATATCTGTTACATTAGAAGTATTCCAATTACCAATAGGTTGATTAAAATTTTGAGTAAAAGAAAACATCTTAGAGAATTTAGTAACCTTAGAGGTGTTCCAATTACTAATATCTTGATTAAAGCTACTAGCTTTCTCAAACATAGAACTCATATTGGTGACGTTAGAAGTATTCCATTTGCCTATAGGTTGGTTAAATAATTCTGCCTTGTAAAACATTGAAGACATATTTGTTACATTAGATGTGTTCCAATTACTTATGTCTTGATTAAATGCGCTTGCACCAGCAAACATACCTTCCATATCCTTCACATTAGAGGTGTTCCAATTGCCAATAGGCTGATTAAAACTTGAAGTGTACTGAAACATATAATTCATATCGGTTACTTTACAGGTATCCCAACTACTAATATCTTCATTAAAACTGTCGATTTCTACAAACATACCGCTCATTTTAGTCACTTTTGAAGTATTCCAATCTTTAAAATTTCCATATAAATCGCCACATTGATAAAACATATATTGCATATTTGTTACCTTAGATAAATCTGGAGTATCTGTTGCTTTAATATTTAAATACTTACAGCCTTCAAAGGCACCCTTCATAGATTCCCATTTTTGAGTCCCCCATTGTTCTACAGACCTTAGTTTTTCTGTGTCATCAGACTCAGCTAAAATAAAGCACGGAAACATTCCCGTAATAGTAACCGTATAGTACCCGCCTTCATCATAAGAGTGAGTTATGTCTTCTTGTACTTGGCTATCCTTAGTTCCATCACCCCAATCAATAATATAATCATATGTATAATCAGGAACATCAGTAAGTATTGTGATAGTATCTTCATAGTCTAGATACCATTGGGTTATAAAACCACTAGGAATGGTATCTGATACAGAAATAGTAGTTTTTTCTTCCTGTATATTTGGAGTTAGCCCCTGTATTGAGTCCTGTGATTTTATTAATTGTATAGCGTTTGAATTAGTTTCTTCTTTATTCTCTGTCTTACAAGAAATTAATAGTGTACATACTAAAAAAACTAAATTGAGTAAGGTAAATATGTTTTTCATTTTTGTATTGGGTATATTGTCTAGTAGTATTTTTTTTAGGCTTCCTTACGTTTAAGGTAAGAAACGTAGCGTGTTTGTATGCGAAGATTTTTCGAAAGAAAATTAGACACCAGCAAACGAAACGACTAACATTGGTTAAACTAAAAACTGCAATTTTTGATAAATAGTATTATACACCCTTTCTACTAGCCATTTTTTTCGTCTTTATTTCTTATATAACTTAATAAGCTTAAATCTATCAGAATTAAGTTTTATACTATTTGCGTAATTATCTTTTTCCCATAATTCTGTTGAGACTCGCTATCTTTTTTAAATTTCTTATCATCTTCTATTGATTTGATTGCTACTTTCTCCCAATTCCCTAAAAGTTTTCAACCGCTTTTAGTCTGAATTCACGATATTCTTCTAAACTCATAAAATAACCTATCAATAACATTAAAGCATCAGTTCCGTCGAATAGCCAATTAGCTATTTCGATTTTACACTGTCCATCTTTAAATTTCAAGTAAAGAGTATAGTCCACTTTTCGGGTAGCGTAAACGGTTGCTCCATAAGTGGTAAAATCAACATCAACTTCAAATGCCCTTTAGCAAAGTATTGTCCTCAGTATTAATTCTAGTAACGTAGTTAAATATGTTGTGAGTTTTCGGAACCCAACGAATCGCTTTATCTATTAATTCCTTTTTGTATAATTTAATTTCTTGAAGTCAGTCAACTTAAATTTTTCCGTTTATTGAAACAGTAACAACTTTTACTTTTCCTATGAATCCAGTTAAAGAAATATCAGTATTATTAAAGGTCACATGGTTTGTTCTCAAATGGTGTACAAGTCTACGGATATACCTAAGTATATCATTATTTTCTTTGAGGGGAAGAATTGCAAACTTTTGTAGGCTCTTAAATAGCATAAAAAAGAGTAAGCAGCAATTTAAGCCTAGAACAATACTTTATGAATTTAAGAAAGAAAAAGGCCTGTTTTTACAACTCAGTTATTTGTTATATGCTGTTCTTATTCAACGTAATATGCTACGAATTCTCTAAATAATGAATAGAAATCCCTGAATTCAAAATATTCAGGACTTGCACTACTAATATTTTTCAATCCTTGTTTTCTAAACAACATTTTTGTTCGAGTTAAATGAAAGTATTGTGATACAACAATTATGCTTTCAAAATTTAGGCTGTCTTTTAACTTAATTGTATTATGAACAGTTGCAAGTGTGTTATTTCCAAAGTTGTCTATAATAACCAAAGAATCAGGGACGTTTTTTTTAATTAAATATGCCTTCATCTTGTTTCCTTCATAAAAACCTTCTTTTCCTAAACCTCCACTAACAATTATTTTTTTTACTTGTCCGTTTTGGAACAATCTTAATCCACATTGTAAACGCTTTTCGAGGCGCTCCGAAAGTGTACCATCTTCGTTTACTTTATTCCCAAGAATTACTGCAATATCAGCTGTTTTTTCGTTTTTGGTTAATCCGTCAATTGTTATATACATTATATGGCCAAAAAACCATATTAATAATATACTTATAACAAATTTATAGATCTGTTTTCGGTTTTTCATTAATAACTCACCACGGCTAAGTGTTTAAAATATATCGTGTAAAAAGAGCTTACATCTTATGTTTAGCACAGTACCTATTTTTATATATGTTATTATTATTTACACATCGATTGAGTAACCTTGTTTTTCCACTGTATCCAATATTCTTGTAACCCTTCGGGTGTTGTTTTAAGGTTGCTAATAGCTAATTCTTGATGATCTATAACAACATTTTTAAGTTGTAATTTTCTGGATTTCAATGCAGGTTTATGATTCCATCCGCCAACGTGATCGAAAGAAGTATAGGCTTCACATTTTGTATTTACTCGTTTAAAAGGTATTTCTAAATAATACGTTACATTTCCGCTTCCCATTCCTTTTGTAGTCATTATAATATGATCAAAATCGACTTTCGAATATTTACCAACTTTAAATAATTCTTTGAGCTTGTCTCCAACTTTTGCCGACATTTTGTTGGAAAATTGATGTGCTATATCAGACCTGTTTATAAACTCCGCACCTATATATTGACCATTACATCCGTTATCAGAACATTTTATTGTGTCATCAAGATTAATTAAACTACTAAGTAAACTTATAGATAAAAGCCCAAGAATAAAGATTACTAATTGTTTCATTTATATATTGGTTATTTTTAGATACACCTAACAACTGGGATAAGCATAGAAATTAAGCAAGGATATTTTTTCCGCCAACGCATAAAACTAAAGCCCTTTGTCTACCTTCCGTGAGGCGGATATAGATGTATATTTTTGTCCAATGCTAAATCCTAGAGATTTAGCTCCATTATAAATATATACGAGCTATTCGGTTTTATCCAAAAATGCGTACTACATTTAGGTAGTACTGTAAGCAGCTTTAGTCACAATCCATGTCTGAGATATTTCTTGCCTCTAAAACTTTTACTACTTCATAGGTACTTTTATATTCAGCAGCAAACCCGTCTTCTGATTTTCCTCTATCAATAATTTCAATGCTCACAAATATCGGGGTGTATGGCTCTTTGTCTTTTGTTAAATTGTAGTATACATCTTTCACCTCTTCATCTGCCCAAATCCAAAAGTCATTATCATCTCCACAAGGAGAAAAAGCACTAACTTCATGTCCAAGCGTAATTCTTCCTTTTGAAATAATTTGTGTACTGCCAGATTTGGAATGGTCTTTTTCAGCGTAAACTAGAGTATCTGTATTGATAGCTGAGTTTTGTGCTACTATTTTTTCATTGCTGAAATTTTCAATGATTTTTTTTTGCTTCTCCTTGCACGAAATTAGAACTAGATTAACAACCAGCAAAACTAATAACAGTTTGAATATACATTTTAATTTCATCATATTTTTTTATACTAATTATCTCTTTCGAAATTGCTTACAACGGTTTTGTACATGAAAAGCAGCAAATTTATACGTGTAATTTTTCAGATAGAAACCAAAGATAGCATAAAAGAGTCCAACTTTTAATTTAGCGCATAAGTGCAATTTTCATAGATTGTCGTGAACTTTTTTTCATTTAAACACTTGATCCTCAATCAAAAAAAACTAATTAATCGCAACCATTCTATATTATTATAGCGCATATTAAAACGCATTCAATTTCTCTATGTAATTTTACTCGAAGAGCTAATGTGTCTTTTGTTGGATTACAGCGTTCCTAAAACGCTATTGTTCTTATTATGATTTGTATTCAACAGATCATTAACAAACGGTTCTCTCCCGTTTTTTCCTTTGGTGCACGGTGAATACAAGGAAGAACCTGACTATCAGGATGATCAACAGCTAACCTCCATAAGTGACCAACACCTAGGTTCACAATATGCGCCTTAGGTTTAGATTCATAGTGTAAATCAAAGAAATAGTCACTTAAAAATGATTCAAAACCTGCATCTGGGCCACCATATAGTTTTTTAAGTTCATCACGTATTTCAGGAACTAATATTTTTTGATTGGCTTGTGAATTGGGTAATATTTCACTAGCTGCCCCATGGTAAGTGCATAAAAAGGTATCGGTTGCTATGGGAGAACGGTCTACATGAAAAGAATAAACATCCGTAGGAAAAAAAGGGTAAGCATCATCCCTTTCATAACACTTGATCAAATTAAGAATTGGAGATGCGCCATGGGCTTCTAATGCCTTAAAATCGTTTAAAAGAATTTCACGAGCAAGTTGTCCTTGTTCACTCAACTTAAGTTCACGAAGCTCCTCTTGATCAATTTCCGCTATATTTCCGTTTAGTTCTACTTGCTTAATAATCTCAGAAAAATTGCCTACTAATTCACGAGTCCAACAATTTGCATTAATTTCTCCAAGCAAAGGCATGGAAATAAGGTCTTCAAAATTCGTGACACAGCGAATTCGATTCTCAGCATGAGATAAATCTATCATAATGGTTTACAAAATTTAGTATACGAAATGTAGAGCAGTAAATAAGCACTACACTTCGGTTTTTATAACTTAGCTCCATATAAATATGTAGCTTTTATTTTTGGTTTAAATGCCCAATTTTACCTTTAGCAGACTTTGCAAACAAACACAGAACTTAGGAGTTAGCACAAATCCCCTTTGTTTCTTTATGTTGTTGCATGTTCAGCTTTATTTATAGTAGTATACTTCTATTTTTGCCTATTTAATTTTACTTTTTTTATACGAAACCCGCTCATTAAAATATGTTTTTCTTTTAAAAAATCAGAAAACTTCCTTGTAGTTAATAATTCCCCATTCTCTTGCACCATATTCATCAACTTCAATCGGTTTAATTATTGTTGGACCATCACCATAGTCATAACTATAATTATTTTCTTCTAATATTTCTCCCCTATCATTTACGGTATAAGTTCTTCCTGTAGTTTGACTTGTATACATAGAACTTATATTACTCATATCTGGGTCACATCTTGCACATCCTGTTATAGTCCCATCACTAAAGTAACCTATTAAACCACCATTTGAATAATATAAATATCTTAATCGCTTTTTAGATTTATAAATATTTATATCCTTATCTTTAGATAAATATCCTCCAAAAGTATATACAGTATCATTTTGCGATTCTATACCTAACCATTCCCCTTTAATAATATAACCATTATCGTATATGTATTTAGTAATACCTGTATTCATGATAATATTTAGCTTATTGCCAAATTTGAATTTCCCAATAACATCTCCATTAGGTTCTGTTCTATAATTTAATCCTGATTTTGCAATTACGTATGTATAGTCAATCCGTTGTTCAGTTTTTTCTATTATGTTTTTGAGGTTCTCTCGTCCATTATTTCTATTTTTCTTATTATCAGTTGTACAGCTACATAAGGAAATAAAATAAATGATGAAGATTGTTTTTTTCATAATTATTACCAACGTACGGATATATGTAAGTATAACGTAATTTTCTTTGGGGGAAGATTTGCAAACTTTTTCAGGTTCTAAAATAACCTAAAAAAATAAGTACTAGTTTAAACCTAGACGAAAAGAGCTATTTTATCTTAGTTCACAGCTAGCTATTTTCTTTTTGCCAACATTTTATCTCTAGCTTCACAAGATATTTCATAGGTAGTACTTCCAAAATCAAAATAAGTATCTTCATTAAAGTCTTCTAAAGAAATATTTTTAAATGAAACCTTTACTTTTACCATGGGTATTTTTATATATTTATCATCACGCTCCTCAAAGTATATCCATTCGCCAATAAAATTTCCTGTTAAAAAATTACCGCTTGCATCTCCGCAAGCATCATTACTATTAGTATTGCAAAACTCATAAAATTTTATACCAATCAGCCTAATTTTTTCAGTTTTGGGATCATACCTAAACTGATTAGAATAGCCGGCTCTCATATAATTATTTTCAAAATTGAAACCATTTTTGGCATCTGAAATTCCACTCATAACTTGCATGTGTACCTCCTTACTTTCTATTTTAGAGAACTTCATACTTGATAAAACACAAATAATTTTCGACTTATTTCTATCAACATATACCGTATCTATAACACCATCAAAATCTATGTCTTTTTCAAAACTGCTTTTTTTTTGTCCAAAGCCCAAACTACTTAAGAGTATTGTTAGTAAAACAAGTTTTATTTTTAAACCCATATACGTTTTTAATTAAATTTTTTTTATAAACTAACCGCTAGTCTTTCTGCCTTTTTTACGCAGCCAAATTACTATGTTTTTTCACAAGGGGCTTTACGCTACTTCTATTGATTTACCTATTATTTGCAATAGAGGCTGCATTTTTTTATTATAAGCTCCAATTTCTCTAATAATTATGTCAGTTATGACTAATTGACCATTTACATTTTTAGCCGTTGTATAATAATATTGAGTTTCTTGATCGACTTTAAAACTTTTAGTGATAAAATCATCAGTAATTTTTAAATCTTCATAAGCCTCGTATTCACCTTCCGTGACAAATTGGTCATATAATTCTAATTTTAAGTCTTTAAAAAAAGAACTATTAATTTTTATATCCTTCTTATCCTGACTCGTATAATTAGCTATGGACATTTGTAATTTCCCATCATTAGTTTTAGCCCTAAATCTATCGCTATCATAGGAATTCCATGTTATAGGCAAACGAATTATATAAAAATTATCTATTAAATGTTTTTTTAAATCAACTTCAAATTCAAATCCTTTTTGATTCTTTTTTTTTCCTTTTTTGAATAAATCAAATAAACCCATAATTTTTATTTTAATGGTAAATTACACTTAGCGCTGCATAGTACGGGATTTAAAAATAGCAATTTTCATATCTGAACTTAGCAAACTCTTTTAATTTTGTTTTAATTTTTCATGTTTAATACCACATTAAAATGTTTTGTAACCATCTGAAAATACACAAACCATTCGATTAAGTCATTTAGTGCATATTTCAATTTGGCGGTAAATGCTATAATTAGTCTTACTGTAGTTTTTCAAGTTTTATAAAAATTGTCCCAAAAGAAGCATCTTCTCTTTTACCAATATATTTTTTAACCTCAAGAGAAAGCATTTTAGAATTCAGTTTATAAAACCCCTTTATAACTTTGAAGCCCTCATCAAATACAATTGTTTTATTTTTTGAATCAAGAACCCATTGTCCTTGGGTAGTATCACCTTGGAAATGAGATTCATATGTACCATCTTTTCTAAACGCATAAGTATAGCTATAATCGCCTTCTTTTAATTCATTCCCTCTATCACTCTGTAGTGAAATTATTTGCCAATTACCAACTATTGAATTCTTATCAGAATTGCACAAAAGCAACAGCAAGCTAATGATGGCTATGATATATATATTCAAAATTGAATATTATTTTAGTAACTATTTGCTAAATTCTCGGTTCGTAGGTGAGGTTCTTATTTTGTCTTTTAAAGTACAACATCCATAGATTTAGTGACTTTATACATCTTTAGATATCTTGTTGTTAATATCAAAATCCACACTACGTTTCTGTTTTGCTGTAATTAATTTTCTTCTTTATAGATTTTTCTAACAATTTGTTTTTTAAAATATCAATTCGATAACCATCTTTTTCAAAATGATTATCGAGTATAATTATATTTTCCTGACAGAATTTATTTAAAATTGATAAGAAATCGTACAACATGTTCCTATTTATTTTACAATCTAAAAGGATTAACTTTTTCTCTTCTGATTCCAACCAGAAATTAAAATTAGTATAATGACCGAGTATAGTTTTTTTGTCTTTTCTTTCATATTTAAAAATTAAAGATTTAACTTTTAGAGAGCTAACTAATATTTTAAGATTTTCATCTAACTCACTGAACCCTATATAGTCGCTTGTTTCATACACGCTGGCGGTCGTAAACTTCTTAGGTAAATTATTTTGAAAGTTTGTGTCTGGCATCTTCTGGATTTTTCGGGCTAATAAAAATCTCTATGGATTTATTGAAGTCTGGAGCGTCTAAACTTATATTAATTTTCGCTTTATACATATATTTTATATCTAAATAGTTATAACTAATTATAGGTTCATACCAGGTTGGCATACTTATATGACCAGTGTTTCCTCCCGTTTCTGATTCCCATCTGATACGTTCCTCAAAATAAAGAATTTCATTTTCCACTTTAATAAAATCTTTCGGAATGCTTGAGTAATAGGTACCGTATATGATTGCGCTAAAAATCAATAAACCGATAATAATGATAATGATGTAAATCAATTAATTGTTTTGTTTAAATTAATTACTAAGACCGAGCTATATGTACTGCCGTTGTAACGAAACTTTTCGTTTCCATCTACTAACGAAGCTAAATCTTATGGACTGCCTGCCGGTGAGGTAGGTTTAGTTTTATTTTTTTGTCTAATGCTACCTCCATGAGGTATAGGGACTCTATAAATATACACAGACTTTTCGATTAAGCTTGAACCCTTTATTGTTTATAGGTTTAGCCATAACACGTTTTTTATTTCAGGTATGCCTTTTGATTTTTTGTTATTCTATTGGATAAAACACCAAAAAAGGAGCTAACCGAAAATATAATTCCGATGAGTAATACTGCATAGATGGCAGGAGAATTACCGATATATCCAATTCCCGTCAATACGAGCCCAATTATTATGTTCCGAACACATTTTTTATAGGTCTTGTATTTTATTTTTAAGAGCATATCTTCGGTCTGAATTTTCTCAAATTGCTTCTCGTCAATTAATCCATCCTTTTTCAATTTCTTTAGGCTCTCTTTTACTTCTAAATAACCGAATTCAAATCGTTCATTTGTCAATAATTTAGACCTGTTTTCAGAAATAATAATGGGTTTTTCCATTTGCAAATAGTCTTTTTAAAAATGTTTCAACGTTTATGTATATGAATGTTGTTTGTGTGTGTGTGTGTAAAGGTTTACAGAAGGAAAATCAGAAGTTAGCAAACAAAGCAACTGACTTTGGTTTAAGTGAAATTAGCATTTTGGTATACTCTGTTCTATATACTATTTTTTTAGGATATCCACGCGTCATAATAAGCTATTACCGTCCAAACTCCATCTGTTTTTTTAAGAAAATAGCTATACCCATGGGCACTTCCAGTAAAATATTGAAAAGATACCGATATAACACAATTTTCATAATCATTATCAAAGACAGGCTCGCTAAGAGTGATAATATGTTGTCTTTTTTTCTTTTTATCATATAATAATTGCGCCTCTTTTAGAGACAAACATTGCATTGATTTAATAAAATCTGAGCCATAATTAAGTTCAGTGATTAATTCTGAATCCCAACTTCCGTGATTACTTTTTGTGGCGTTTTCCTCAAGTTCATTTAAGATTTTTTCAGGTACTTCAAGTACTGTTTGCTCTTTCAAATCTTCTTTGTCAAAAAATGCTTTAGATTTTTCACAGCTGATGTAAATTCCTATGGTATCTTGTTGAATTTCGTAATGAATTATTTTTTTAAAAACAGCATCGCCTGAATTGTTTTGAGAATAACTCCAAGTAGAAATTAATAATAAAATTATATAGCTTGTTTGTCTCATAGATTTGGCATACAAGTATGCTGCTTTTTTAAAGGGAAAATCGAAAACTTATTCAGCTCCTAAAATAGCATAAAAAAAGGGCGAAAATATATTATAGCCTATATTGATCGTGTTTAAATCTAATGAACAAAAGAGTTGTTTTTCACCTCCATTCTTAATTTGACAAAGGTTCTCCTACTGTACTATTTTTAGTTCTCTTCCACTTCTCCAATAGTTCAATAATTCTTTATTAGTGCTTAATTCAACTAAATGAATTTCAACGAAACTATTAAAGACATCTGAATCTTCTATTTTTTCTATTTCTACTCTCCGCCCTCCCATATAATTTGAATGTATTAAATACAACGCCTTACCTTGTTTAAAAATATAGCCTACATGCCCTCTTCCAAATCCAATAAAATGAATTCCTTCACTTAATCTATTATGAATTTCTTGAATTCTCTTCAAATTATCTTCTTCAACTATAGTAATTATTTTTTTATTAAGCGCTAAACTCTTAGCTTCATTAATTGGTGATTGTTGAGCTAATTTATACCTATTTAATTTTAATCCCACATCTCTCAACGTTGTTGAAACAAAATAACCACAAGCTATTTCTCCTTTTTTTGGTATTGATGTATGTCCTTCAAATGACCAAGGCGTATTTTCCCATCTCGGAATTATTCTTTTTAACAATGAATTCTCAAACAATTTTGACGCAGAATCTATTTCTGTATCATTCAAACGTTCTAAATTTCTTTTAACCGAATTTTTAATCTGGCTGTACGTCAAATTTTCATCAGTTTCAATTTTAAACGTACTCAAGTTTAGTTCTACAAGTTCAATTCTCTCTATCGCTTCTTTATCTTCTAAATTAACCTGTTTCTTCTCTTCACTTTTACAGCTAAATGAAATAATGGTTATGATCAATACTAAGAATTTCTTTTTCATTTTTTTTACTTGTGGCTAAGGTTTGGCATATAAAAATAGTGAAATAAAAAGCATATTCTTTATAGAAAGCAAGCTACTTCTCTAAACACAATTACCTCCTACTTCAAAACTTTCGCAAGTATCCTCTGACATAATTTCTTCCTTAAAAAGTATAGTTCATCTAGTCCAGGAGGCAAATGCAGTTAATTTTTCTGAATACTTTTTGTCAATTACAATTCCTTAAATATTTAAGCGATAGTTTTTTCGTTTATAATTACTACCAACGATAATAGTATGGAAAATCTTATGAAGTAGTAAGAGCTATGATGTCATGATTTATGGCCGTAGCTCGTTGCCACTAGCTACTATTCATACTATATTTGTATCGTGTATTAAATACTAAATTCTAGTAACCGATCGCTTTTAATCAGTTTCATTACGTTTAAGCTAATAACTAATTCTCTAACAACTAACATTCACAAAAAAGGCCGCTAACTTTCTTGTTCAAAAATAATATTCCTTTCCGAAATTTTCTTATATATGTTCTTAGGGATAAGCGCTCCATTTGCACTTGAACGATCGTTTTTATTATTTGAGTCTAGCATACATTCTATTTGATACTCAATCATTTTTTCAAAAGGAATAAGAAAACCCTCTGTCTCGCATTGTTCAAAATCACCTTTCTTAAGTAAATTTAAGACCGTATAGACGGACTCAATAGTACTAAGACAAAGAGATGCTGGTTGTTGCTTGATAATAAATTTTGACTTTATTGTATTATCAAAACTCACTCTTTTTAATTGTTGCAAGTTCTTACTCAGTTTAAGCATTTTACGCGCGCAAGGCCATGTGCCATCTAAAATAAAAATGTGCGGCTTATCACTCATAAATGAAACTATTTCTGAACTTTTTCTTATTGATAAGTTAAAATTATCTTCCCCCGGATAAAGCAAATAAGAACAACTTTTCTCTTTAGCGAGTATTTCATTTACACGTTTATTATTTGTAAAATCGACTCCAACGATAATTTCTGAATTTTCAAGTTGAAGCTTAGTCATGCGTCCTGTTCCATTTTTTTCTTTTTTATACTCCTTAGGGTGCATAAGAATAATAAAACGAGTCTTAGTCTGGAAAGGACTAATGTGTTTACAAATACATGAGCTTGAAGGCATCATGCATTTGTAACATTTGATTCTTGGGTTTTTCATTTCTACTTGCAAAGTAATAATTTTTTTCTTGAATTACTGGCAATAGTTAACTATGACAATAAGATTATCATATAAGTACTATCCCTTCCGTTTTAACGCTTAGCCAAGGCTTTTTTGTCTGCCTGCCGGCAAGGTAGGTTTTGTAATAATTGTTTCTATTTTAATGACAGTTTTAAAAGATTTGGCAGCTTCCAGAAAACACGACAAATCAATTAAATATAGCGCTTTATGTTCTATTGGTAATAGCAGATATTAGCTTTGGTATTTATCTCGTTAGTTTAGATATTTTGTACTCGTTTTTCTTTTCAGTATATTCATTTTCACTGATAAGTTTATTATTCAGCAACCAGTTCAATTGATTCATAAATGTTTATTCTGGCAGGTCTGCATCAATTCGAGAATATTTAGCTTTTATTTTTTCCTTGGATAATTTTATGAGTGTGTCTACAAATATTTCTACTTCTTTTTTCGATGGTGAATCCAGAAAAAAACGCAAGTTAACATAACCACCACTTAAAGTTAAAGTGTTATCCATTGGGGCTTTAAAACATGTAATCCCAAGGACTAGCATAAATATTCCGCCCCAGATTAACACATCTAATTCATCGTTCGGGTTTTCATTAAAAAATGGTGTAATCCAACAAGTTAAAGCTACTAAAACAAAACAACTACCAATAATATTTAGTCCCTTTCTAGAATGTGTCTCTATTAATTTTTGATGACCAATTTACTCTATATCAATCGTTTTCTCTTTTGAGCTCAATAAATATTTTTCTTTAATTAGTTCAAATTCTTTTTTTGAGAACCAATAATTTGTGTTAATTTCATTTAAACTATGTCGTTTTTTTATATCAAAGCTAAGGGTCGGTTTATGAAACGTATCGTGAGAATAGTCACTAAATTTCTGGTCTAGCACATAGCCATATTTTGCTTTTATCTTTTCCGATGTAAACGCCAAATTTTAAATTTAGCGTACTTCATCACTATGCATTGAACTTTCGGCTAAGCACAAACGTCCTAGGTTATTAACCACAGTTCCTTGTTATCAAATTTCTATTTTAAGAGACCTATCTTTTCCAATGCTTTAATCTCTTGTTCCAACATATTTAATAAATATGCGCTAAAAGTATTCCCCCAGATTGTTGGTCATTTTTTTAACCAATCTCCTTGTTCTACAAATATGTATACAGGTGGATTATTGCCTTCATTTGTTTTTATAAATTCAACAGCATATCCTTGATGACTCATAATTACCATTGAATCTTTCATTAGTTCTTGTCCATCAAAACCATTTCTGTTTAAAATATTTAAACCAACATCATTAAATTTGTATCCTATTGGTACAATTTCATCTTCAATCCAATCTTGATATATTTCTCCTGACAAGTAAGGGTAATAATAATAATAATCAGTTCCTCTAAGAATTTTTCCACCACTTTTACCGAACCACTTTAAAAATTCTTTAAATGCTTCAGGTATATTTTAGTTATGCAAACTTTCCAAAGTCTTAATTTCTTCTTCAGAACACCCTCTAAATTCAGAAGTAATCTGAGGGTATTTTGCTATAAATTCTTTAGCTTCGTTTAAATACCTTTTCGAATGGGGGATTAATTTTTGTAATGTTTGCTAGCATACGGATACACGTAAATACATCGTTATTTTTTTAAAGGAGGAAAATTTTACACTCTGTCAGCCCCTAAAAAAAAAGAATTGTTTTCAACCTTAATTCTTCTTAAAGAAGCACGATTATGTTTTCTGCTTCTTCTTTTTTGCTGCAGGAAACAAAACATTATTTAAGATAAGTCTATAACCAGGAGAAGAAGGATGCAATTCTAATTCCGTTTTTGGGTCTCCTACTCTATGCTGATAATCTTCTGGATCATGACCTCCATAAAATGTAAAAAATCCTTTTCCCTTTATGCCATGAATATAACGGGCTTCTCCATTGACTTTATTCTCTCCTAATACAAGAACGGTTGGTTTAACTTCCGAACGTTCAAAAGAAGTGGTTTGCCCCATAAACCCCTTTACTAAGCTCGTATGGTTTTGACAAAGCATTGTTGGTATAGGATCCCATTTGGCAGAAAAATCCATCAAAGAGAAATAATCACTCTCTTTATTAATATTTCTTTTTGTGGTCATATCTATAGATGAAAATTCATAGACCAAAGGATTCCGCTCTAAAGTAAAGTCTTTAAACGCAAAGGTCTTTTCATAATTTAATTTAGATTGATAATTTGCATCCGAAGGATCACCATCAAACATAGCCTCGCAAATATCTACATCATCAGAAACTGCTAATGCAATATCAAAACTATCTGTTGCAGAACACATGGCAAACATAAACCCTCCACCAATAACATAATTTCTAATTTTTAAAGCCACAGCTCTTTTCTCTTCGGATACTTTACTGTATCCAAGTTTAGTCGCTAATGCTTCTGCATCTTTTTTGCTTTGCAAATACCAAGGTGCTGCTTTATAAGCCGCATAAAATTTCCCGTATTGCCCTGTAAAATCTTCATGGTGTAGGTGCAGCCAATCAAATAAAACTAAGCCATCTTCTAGAACCTCTTCATCATAAACCGTTTCATACGGAATTTCGGCATAGGTTAATACCATGGTTACTGCATCATCCCATGGTAATGTTCCACTAGGAGTATATACCGCTATTTTCGGTGCTTTCTCTAAAATAACTGCTTCTTGGTTTTTAGACGGACTAGAAATTTCTTCAAGAATTGCATTGGCTTCACTATCCGATATAACTTCAAAAGACACCCCCCTAATTTGGCATTCTTTGCGGATAGCTTCTCCATCTGGCAATAAAAAAGATCCCCCTCTATAGTTAAGAAGCCATTGCACTTTTTGTTGTTTCGCTAACATCCAATAGGTAATACCGTATGCTTTTAAATGATTTTTTTGTGATTCTGCATCCATAGGAATTAGGATTGCAGAGGCAAACATTGATGTAGAAAAAAGAAAGAGAATGCCTATTAAAAGCATTCTCTTTATATTATTTTTAAATGTTATAATTTTAAATTTAGAAAGGGACATCACTATCATCAAAATCTGGCGGTGTTTCATTCATAGAACTACCAAAAGCTTGATCTGCATTTGGAAGGTTTTTAGTGGCAAATGGATTTTCTTCTCCATCATTCATTTTTGATTGAAACTCAAAAGGAGAATCAAAGTCATCTAAATTATCAAATTTACCTTGATTACCAATAAACTTTAACCTAATATTCTCTAAACCACCATTCCTGTGCTTTGCCACAATGAACTCTCCTTGACCTGCAGTCGGTGAGCGTTCATCATCATCCCATTCATCAATCTTATAGTATTCTGGTCTATAGATAAAAGATACAATATCTGCATCTTGCTCAATTGCACCAGATTCCCTAAGATCCGAAAGTAATGGTCTCTTTGTACCCCCTCTTGTTTCTACCGCACGCGAAAGCTGCGATAGGGCAATTACAGGTACACTTAATTCTTTTGCTAATGCTTTTAGGTTACGCGAAATGGTCGAGATCTCCTGTTCACGGTTACCACCACCCTTCTGGCTTCCCCCAGCGGTCATTAACTGCAAGTAATCTATCATGATCATTCGGATACCATGTTGGGATGCCAAACGTCTTGCTTTTGCTCTTAAATCAAAGATAGAAAGCGAGGGTGTATCATCAATAAACAAAGGTGCTTTTTCTAATGTTTTCACCTTCACATTTAATTGCTCCCATTCATGCTTCTCTAATTTACCGGTACGTAATTTTTCTGATGACAAACCTGTCTCAGAAGAAATTAAACGGGTAATTAATTGTACAGAAGACATCTCCAGAGAGAAGAAAGCTACAGGGATATTAGAGTTGACCGCCATGTTTCTTGCCATAGACAGGGTCAAAGCTGTTTTACCCATACCAGGACGTGCTGCGATAATAATTAAATCACTCGGCTGCCATCCAGAAGTTAGCTTATCTACTTTATCAAAGCCAGAAGGTACACCACTTAGCCCTTCTTTATTGGCAATTTCTTCAATTCTCTTTTTAGCCTGAATTACTAAATTCTGAGCAGTTTCTGCAGATCGTTTTAAATTTCCTTGAGTAACATCATACAATTTAGATTCTGCCGTATCTAATAAATCAAATACATCTGTTGCTTCATCATAAGCAGCTTGAATAATTTCATTTGAAATTTTGATTAGACTACGCTGAATATATTTTTGTAAAATGATACGAGCATGAAACTCAATATGGGCAGATGAAGCCACTTTTTGAGTCAATTTTATCAAATAAAAATCTCCTCCTGCAGCTTCTAATTTTCCATCCTTCTTTAATTGCGAAGAAACGGTTAATAAATCGACTGGTTCTGAGGTTTCAAACAACTTAAAGATCGCTTCATAGATAAATCTATGGGCATCTTTATAAAAAACTTCTGGGTGAAGAATATCAATAACCTCATCGATACCTTTCTTATCTATCATCATTGCCCCTATCACAACCTCCTCTAAATCAATTGCTTGAGGCGGAATTTTCCCACGCTCTAAGCTAATTAAATTAGACTTGTCTATTTTGTGACCTACTATCGGACTCGGTTTCTCCATAATTACGAAAGTATGTAATTAACCTTAGGTTAACTTTAAAATTGGATATTGGATGTCAACAGTTCATTAACAATTTACCTGTTAATAAGTTACGTTTTTGTGTTGACAACAAAAAAAATCTGAAGAATTATTTCTTCAGATTTTATAATTGTATGATAAATTAGGAATTAACCGTTAAATACCCCCATGTTGGCGTACTTGTCCATTCTCTTATTTACTAAATCTTTTGGTGATAACTTTTTAAGCTCTTCAAAATGTGTTAAAATTTTGTTTTTTACAATTTCAAAAGTTTTATCTCTGTAACTATGAGCGCCGCCTACTGGTTCTCTTACAATTTCATCAATAATTTTCAACTTTTTCATATCTGTAGCAGTAAGTTTAAGAGCTTCTGCTGCAATTTCTTTATATTCCCAGCTTCTCCATAAAATAGAAGAGCAAGATTCTGGAGAAATTACAGAATACCATGTATTCTCTAACATTAAAACTTTATCTCCTACGCCAATCCCTAAAGCTCCACCAGAGGCACCTTCACCAATTATCACAACAATGATAGGTACTTTTAAGCGTGTCATTTCAAGAATATTACGTGCAATTGCTTCTCCTTGACCACGTTCTTCTGCTTCAATACCTGGGTATGCACCTGGAGTATCAATAAAACATACTACAGGAACATTAAATTTCTCTGCAGATTTCATCAATCGCAGGGCTTTACGGTATCCTTCAGGATTCGCCATACCAAAATTTCGGTATTGACGTGTTTTAGTATTATATCCCTTTTGCTGTCCTACGAACATGAAGCTTTGATCGCCAATTTTTCCAAGACCACCAATCATTGCCTTATCATCTTTTACATTACGATCCCCATGAAGTTCTAAAAAAGTTTCTCCACAGATGGCGTTAATATAATCAAGTGTATAGGGTCTGTTTGGGTGCCTAGACAACTGTACGCGCTGCCAAGCGGTTAAGTTTTTATATATATCCTTACGGGTTTCAAGAAGCTTTTTTTCTATTTGTTTGCAGGTCTCTGTAACATCTACATCACTCTCTTCACCAATAATCATGCACTTATCTAATTGTTCTTCTAGTTCCTTTATGGGAAGTTCAAAATCTAAATATTCCATGAGTATTTCCTGTTTAAATTATAATAGTTGACAAATATAAAACATTAAATAGGTCTGCCTAACTCCTATTTCGTTTTTTTAATTTTCCTTTATTTTTTATTAATCCGTTTGCGACTACTGTGCTCAAAATCAGTAATGCTCCAAAATAAAATAGCGGATTCATTTTTTCACTCTCCCCTAAAAAGACAAAGGCAAGCAGAATTCCATATACAGGCTCTAGGTTTACGGTAAGCATTACGGTATAAGGCGTTAGCACTTTCATAACACGCACAGATGCTATGAATGCATATGCGGTACATATAGAGGCTAGAATAAAAAGGTAGATCCAATCATTCTTAGATACTTGAAAAAAACTGGCATCAAAATCGCCACGAATTGCTAAATAAACCGTAATAAACAAGACTCCTGCCCCAAGTTCATAAAAAGAGATAACACTAGGCCTATGCGACTGAATGAGTTTGCCATTTGCAATAGAAAAGATAGCTGCTAATAATGCAGAGATTAAGGCTAAAACAATTCCTTCAATATATTCTGTTTCTACATTAAAAATAATGTACAACCCAATCACGACCACAATACCAAAAACAATCTCATACCAGATCATTTTCCGCTTGTATATAAAAGGCTCGATGATTGCTGTGAATAGTGCTCCGGTAGATAAGGTGGCTAAAGCAATAGAAACATTAGAGACCTTTATCGCCTTAAAAAATGTAAGCCAATGCAGTGCTATTATTATCCCAACAACAGCCATTTTAGCAATCTGTTTTGGTGCAATCTTTAATGAAAACTTGTTTATAGCAATAAATACAGCGATTAGCAGTACTGCTATGCCCATTCGATACCATACCAGCGGTAAAGCATCAATAGTTATCAGCTTTCCTAAGACCGCTGTAAATCCCCAAATAAAAATAATAAAATGTAAATGAAGGTAATTCTTTAGCCTATCTGTCATTGCGCTAATGTAATAGAAAGGTGATTATTTTACTAAATTATCTTTTGGCTTTTTGCAATAAATAAAATGCTAGAAAACCGAATAAAACATTGGGTACAATTACCGCTAACAATGGTGAAAAACCAGACTGCTCTGCCAAAGTACCAAAAACACGATCAAAAAATATATAAACAAAGGCTACCAAAATACCGAAAGCTAAATTTACCCCCATACCCCCTCTACGCTTTTGAGAAGATACTGCTACTGCAATAAGCGTTAATATAAACGCAGTTATTGGCATAGTCCAACGCTTATATTTAACCAATATATAGGTATTAATGTTTGATGCTCCCTTACGTTTCTCATTAGCTATAAACTCATTCAACTCGAATAAATTTTTAGTCTCCGCTACATAAGACACAGGTGTTAAATCATTTATTTTAAATGGAAATACGGTATCTAACCTTCTTTTAGTCTCTAGAATCTCAGTATCACCCTTTAGAGTTCTTTTCACATAAGACGTAAGTCTGTAAATAGAATCTGCTTCTATCCACCTAATATTTGCCGCTGACAGCTTGTATTCTAATACGTTATCTTTATTAAAATGCTCCATGGAAAAATTGTATCCTATATCTCTAGTGGGATCAAATCTACTTACATAAATAAAATCATTAGCATTCAATTGATTAAAAATATTTTCGGTAACCCGGTCTTGTTTACCTTTTTTTAAGTACTTGAACTTAAATTCATTAAACCCCTTACTTGCATTAGGTACAATAAACATGCCCATTAAAAGCATAAACGCAGCCACAATAACCGCACCCATAAGATAAGGTCTAAGAAAACGACCATAGGAAATACCAGAACTTAGCATGGCTACAATTTCAGTATTACCTGCTAGTTTTGACGTAAAAAAGATGACAGAAAGAAATAGAAAAATAGGTAGTAGCATGCTCCCTATATAGATAGAAAAATTACCTAGATACATTAATATCTCGTTTAATGGCGCCTCATTATCTTGCATTTTATTGTATTGCTCAGATAAGTGTACCATTATCCCGATTGGGATAAATAATAATAACATTACAGAAAATGTTACTAAATAACGCTTTAATATGTATTTATCTAAAATGGTCAAGGCTATAGTCTTTTATCCATTTGTTTTACCATTTTGTTTTTCCATTCGGTAAAATCTCCTGCTAAGATATGTTTTCTTGCTTCACGAGTTAACCATAAATAGAATCCTAAATTATGAATGGTAGCAATTTGTTTCCCTAGATATTCATTGGCCGCAAATAAATGACGTAAATATGCCTTTGAATATTCTGTATCTACAAATGTTATTGCCATTTCATCTACCGGAGAAAAATCATCCTCCCATTTTTTATTCTTTATATTAATAGTTCCGTGTGCTGTAAACAACATTCCGTTTCTAGCATTACGCGTTGGCATTACGCAATCGAACATATCAATTCCTAAAGCTATATTTTCCAATATATTTATAGGCGTTCCTACCCCCATTAAATACCTTGGCTTGTCTTCTGGTAATATTTCACAAACCACTTCGGTCATGGCATACATTTCATCTGCTGGCTCCCCTACAGATAAACCGCCAATAGCATTCCCTTCTGCCCCAACTCCTGCAATATATTCTGCAGATTGACGTCTTAAATCTTTATAGGTTGATCCTTGTACAATCGGAAAAAAAGATTGACTATAATCATACTTATAAGGAAGCTTCTCTAAATGCTTAATACAACGTTCTAACCAACGGTGGGTCATATGCATGGAACGTTGGGCATATTTATAATCACAAGGGTAAGGTGTACACTCATCAAATGCCATGATAATATCTGCTCCTATGATACGCTGAACTTCCATTACACTTTCTGGAGTAAACGTATGGTACGAACCATCTATGTGTGATTTAAACTTTACGCCTTCTTCTTTTATCTTTCTATTATCAGATAAGGAGTATACTTGATACCCTCCACTATCGGTTAAGATATTTCTATCCCAGCCCATAAATTTATGGAGTCCACCTGCTTTTTCTAAAATTTGAGTCTTAGGACGCAAGTATAAATGATAGGTATTCCCTAAAATAATATCTGGGTTTATTTCTTCTTTAAGCTCTTTCTGATGCACTCCTTTTACAGAGGCAACAGTACCAACAGGCATAAAAATTGGAGTTTCAATTTTCCCATGATCAGTGATCATTTCTCCTGCTCTAGCTTTACTATGTGGATCGGTATACTTTAGTGTAAATTTCAAATCGTCTATTAAATTAGCGCAAATATAGTTAACTCGACAAGGATATTACTTAAGAAAAAAATAAAGTTGAGATTATTGAATACAAAATTAGAAACAACTAAAATTCTGCTCCTAAAAATTTAACAAGGTCTTATAAATTAAAAAACAATAAAGCCCCGCGCTAATCGTTCATGGAGATGAGAACAAACAAGAATTGGTATTATTATTGATACTATTCTTGTTTTTAAACTATAGAAAACATGAAAAAAACAATTTTAACAGCAATACTGGCCTTGATAGGCGGTATAGCAATGGCACAAACAGAGCCTGGTTTTGGAATTAAAGCAGGTCTAAACTATGGCGCTAATGGCGATTATTTCGATGCTGCAGAAGATGCATACAAAAACCCAGACGGCAACGTTGGCTACCATGTGGGTGTTTTTGGGAAATTTGGAGACAAAATTTATTTTAGACCAGAACTAGTCTACACCAAAACAAAGTCTGATTATGAAAATAATAGTTTGGACATGTCTAAGCTAGATGCACCGCTATTAGTAGGATTTAATGTTATTGGCCCCTTAACCGTATTTGCTGGCCCATCATTACAATATATACTAGATACCGATTATGATGGCATCACCTTTGGAGATGTTAAAAATGATTTTACTGTTGGCCTTAACATAGGCGCAGGTGTTAATCTAGGAAAGATTGGTATTGATCTACGTTACGAACGTGGTTTTTCTAAAAATGAAATAACTGCTATCAACAATAACAATATATTAAGTGCAGATAGAATAGATACGAGACCAGATCAAATAATCTTGAGTCTATCTTTAAAGATCTAAATCTCCTGACGAATTAAAAACGCATAAAAAAACCTGAAAGCTACATGTAGTTTTCAGGTTTTTAAATTTTATATGTTTTTGATGTTATTTTGTATCAGGATCTAAGTGATCTGGAATACCGTCATTATCAGTATCTCTAAAAACAACTTCACCATTTACAATATCTATTTCTTCACTGGTTGGCGTATTATCACCGTCGTCATCTGGATCTAAATAATTGGGTATAAACACAAAAGCTTTTTCTTCATCTACTGAATCTGTATTGTCATTATTTAACCTACCATCTCCATCTACATCTTCTAAATACGATGGGATACCATCATTATCATGATCTGTCTGATTAACCGCTAAGAGATCAATCTTAAAAAAGATTGGAGAATATGCTGGTATGTTCGTTTGTGGAGCTGAATAATAAGCAAGCGCTGAAGGCATAAAAATTAAACCAATACCATAATTAGCGACCTCGACAGTACCATCTTCATTTACAAAACCTTGCTCCCCAGCTTTAAATGCTGTAATACCTTGAGAAAAACCAGTAACTAAACTTGGTAAATTGAACCAAATTGGTGCCGTAGAAGAATCAAAAATAGTCCCATCTAGCAGCTCTCCTTGATACCTTACAAAGGTAGAATCTGCAAAAGTAGGAGATGGACCCGATCCTTGTCTAGCAATTAAATAATACAACTTATGATCTATTTCTTCATCACCCTCTGTAATTCCGACATTTTCAGACTTTACAGTAACCGTCTTAAAACCAAAACCTTCACTATCTAGTAATGACGTCTTAGTACTGTTACCTCCTGAAATTGTATCAATTACTATTTCGTAATCAAAATCTTCCGCAGGATTTTCAAAATCTTCGTAGTTATAAAAATGCGTTAAAAAATAGGCCTGAAGTGCTGCTTCATCATCTACAATTATCTCACTAAGATCTGTTGGTGGAGCAACAACGATAGCATCATCATCTTTCTTACAAGAAATGAAAATTAAGGTAATTGCTAAAAAATAAAATATACTTTTGATGTTCATCCATTTAATTTTAAGTCTCGCAAGATACAATTTTCCCCTATTTTTGTAGAAAAGATTAAGAAAGAATTATAACTGTTTATGCGTATAGATAAATACCTATGGTGTATTAGATACTTTAAGACCAGAAATATAGGAACAGAGGCTTGTAAAAAAGGCCATGTTAAACTCAATGGCGCTGCAGCAAAACCATCTAAAGATGTTTTACCGATGGATAAAATAATTGTACGCAAAAACCAAATTAACTATGAGCTTACCGTTTTAGACGTTCCTCCAAACAGAGTTGGCGCTAAACTGGTTGATATGTACCGGAAAGATACCACGCCCGCTGCTGCTTTTGAAAACAATGAACTACTTAAGTATTCTAAAGATTACTATAGAAAGAAAGGAACAGGAAGACCTACTAAAAAAGACAGAAGAGATATTGATGGATATATTGATGATACTTCTGAAACTAAAAATAATGAAGAATAAAGAAGTGTTTCTTTATCTTTGAATTGAAAATTTAAACCGCATGCCACATCAAATTTTATCTCATAAAGAAATCCAATACAAGATTAATAGGATTGCCTATCAAATCTATGAAGCTAATGTCGATGAAAAAGAAATTATCATTGCTGGAATAGAAGGTGGCGGATTAAATTTTGCAAAAAAAATTGTAAAGGTTTTAAAAGAAATTACTACAGCAGATATAAACATTTGTAAAGTTAGCATGGATAAAAAAAATCCTTTGCAATCTGGTGTATCTACCTCTATTAAAGAAATAGACTATGCTAACAAATCTGTTGTTTTGGTAGATGATGTTTTGAACTCTGGAACAACACTCATCTATGGCGTTCATCATTTTTTACGCGTACCCCTAAAACAATTAAAGACAGCAGTACTCGTAAATAGAAACCATAAAAAATACCCCGTCAAGGCAGATTACAAAGGAATATCGCTATCAACTTCTTTACACGAGCAGATACAAGTAGAATTTAAAACCAATAGCGATAAAGTGTACTTACTTTAGTTGTTGCATAATTTCGGCTACAATTTCTTCAGGAGTTTTATCGTCGCAAACTGTGATTGTATTGGCTTGCATATAAAAATTATTCCTTTCAAATAAATGCTTACCGATAAATTCCGGTAAATCGGTTTCTGCAATATTCTGAACCAACGGTCGGCTTTCTTTTCCGATAATTAAACGTTTTACTAAATTAGGAATAGTTAATTTCAAGTAAAAATCGTGTTTTGTATGCGTCTGAATCAAACCTAAATTATCCGCATAACAAGGTGTTCCTCCTCCTGTAGATAAAATAAATGATTTTTTTTCTTCCATTAGTTCTTGAACATATGTATGCTCCATTTTCCGAAAATAGAGCTCTCCACGCTCTTTAAAAATATCAGAAACACTTGCATTTAGTTTAGATTCTATATACGCATCTAAGTCTATAAAATTGATATTCAATTTCTTAGAAAGCAATTTTCCAATGGTTGTTTTCCCACTACCCATGTAACCAATAAGTACTATTTTCATTTTCTTATTTTGTGTAAATTTGAACCAAAATAAGGTGATTTCAAAAAAAAATAAAATTTTTTAAAAATAGGTTTGGATATGTGACTAAAGGTTGTATATTTGCACCCGCAAACAGAGAATATTTCTCTATAGCAAATCACTGAAATAATGACCTGGTAGCTCAGTTGGTAGAGCATCTCCCTTTTAAGGAGAGGGTCCTGGGTTCGAGCCCCAGCCCGGTCACAAAAAAGCCTTTTGAATCAAAGATTCGAAAGGCTTTTTGCATTTATAGCATCTCCAGTATTATTTAATCCTTTTCTAATATATAAGGACTTTTCTCGCTTGGATATATGAATAAAGGTTGTATATTTGCACCCGCAAACGGGGAATATTTCTCTATAGCTAAGTACTGAAATAATGACCTGGTAGCTCAGTTGGTAGAGCATCTCCCTTTTAAGGAGAGGGTCCTGGGTTCGAGCCCCAGCCCGGTCACAAAAAAAGCCTTTTGAATCAAAGATTCGAAAGGCTTTTTGAATTTAGGACATCGTATACTTGTGTGTAAAAATCAAGTAAGGTTTATTTTAGACTCAAAAAAAGCTGGTTTAATTAAATACAGATACGATTTCATTAGACCAGCTTTTACCTGCTTTAAGAAGGCATTATCGCTTTTAAAAGTTATTTATTCTACCGCTATAATCATGGCACTTCTCGCCTTTATCGTCAACTCAGATGCCTCCTTAATTTTAACATCACTTAAGATGTCTGTCCCTATTAATTCCTCTCCTAGAACTTCTTTATAAGTAGATAGGTCCACTCGTACACTTTTGGTATTTTTATTTAGGACTACCATAATTTTCTTTTGATCGTTGTATCTAAATAACACGTATACCTCCTCCTTATTTTTTGGAGCGAAATGTTTTAAGGCTCCATCATGAACTACCGCTGCGCCTTTGCGCCAATTTAGCAGCTTCTTTACAAACTCTTGAGCTTCTTTCTGCTTTAATGACAAACCAAGTCCTGTAAAGGCACTTATAGCATCATTTTCCCAACCCCCTGGAAAATCTGAACGTATAATTCCGTGATCATCTGTTCCTGGATTGGTCATCAAAATTTCGGTACCATAATATAGTTGTGGAATACCGCGTGTAGTAGCTAGGTATACTAAAGCCAATTTATAAAGATCAAAATCTTCATTGAGCTGGGTATACATTCTACTCATATCATGATTATCAGAAAAAATCATTAATTGATTTGGGTCTGCATACACGTAGTCCTGAGCCAAAGTTTCATAAAGCTCTATCCAAGATGAAGCCCATGTTTTTTCACTATTCAAAGAATTTACTAAGGCACTTTGTAAAGGAAAATCCATAACACTCTTTAAGTGCGATTCATAATTATTATAATTTTTCTTTCCCTGTTGCCAATACGCAACCTGATTAGGATTTGTAGACCATTCTTCTCCTACGATAGTAAACAATGGATATTCTTCGGAAATTGCTTTAGACCAATCATTCATAAATTCCATATCCGGATAGGGATAAGTATCCATTCTAATACCCGATATTCCAGAGTATTCTATCCACCAGATTGCATTCTGAATTAAGTAAGTTGCTAATTCTTGATTTTTTTGATTCAAATCTGGCATGGTAGGTACAAACCATCCATCAAAAAACGTTTTCCTATCTACCGCTGCGGCATAAGGATCTAAAATGATAGATTTTCTATGGTTGGTTTCAGTATATTCTGGCCATTGATTAATCCAATCTTGTGATGGCAAATCTTTCATCCACCAATGTTTTAGACCAATATGATTAGCTACCATATCCATAATTACAGTCAAACCTTTCTCCTTAGCTTTTTTAACCATAACCTTATAAAGCTCATTAGATCCAAACCTTGGATCTACCTTATAAAAATCTGTAATAGCATACCCATGATAGCTATTCTTTGGCATGGCGTTCTCTAGCGTTGGGTTAATCCAAAGCGATGTGAATCCCATATCTGATAGATACCCCAAGTGATTAATTATCCCCTGAATATCTCCTCCATGTCTACCCCCTTTGTCTTTCCTATTTACTTTATCTGCAAAGCCATTTACATTATCATTCGAAGTGTTTCCATTAGCAAACCTATCCGGAGTAATTAAATAGACCATATCAGCAGATGAGAAACCAACCGTATGCTGTTTATTTCCTTCTCTTTTCAATAATGGATAGGTAAAATCTACTTGCGCTTCTTTTTCGCTGTTTAGAGTAAATACTAAATTTCCGGGTACCGTTTGAGGCGCTATGGTCAAGCTAATAAACACATAATTACTATTCTGTACCTTCTTTACCTCTTTTAAAACCACACCGTCATACTTTTCCAAACGAATTTCACACAAGCCAATATTTTTGCCATAGACCATGATTTCAAGATCTTCTGAAACCATACCTACCCACCAATTTGGAGGCTCCATACGTTCTATACGATTTTGAGAATATAGTGATTGAGAAGTAACCACAAAAAATGTGAATAGGAACAAGGTAAAACGAAGCATAATATTTTTTTTAACACATTAATAAAAGTGCCTCCAAATTATACTATTACCCACATGGTATCGCCCCAATTTATAAACTGACCTTAATTTACACTAAGGGAATCAACAATAAGCTATGCTTTAAAATACTCTCGTGGTGTCTTACCTGTAATTTTTTTAAACGATCTATTGAAAGACGATTTTGAATTAAAGCCAACATCTAAGGCTATACCTAAGAAAGTGTGATTTCTGTATCCTTCTTTATTTACTTTTTCTATAAAGGTGGTTACCCTATATTCATTAACATAATCTCTAAAATTCTTATCAAATCCATCATTGATAGTTCTTGAAAGTAAATGCACATTCGTCTGTAATTTCTGTGCGAGCTCAGGAAGACTAAGCGCAGGGTCTAAAAATACTTTTTCTATTTCCATACACTGTATGAGCTTCTCCTTTAATTGAAGAAATTCGTTATCGTTCGTGTTTGCCTTAGGAATTACTTCCTTTACTTCATGAATTTTAAAAATTGCTGGTTGCTTAATGGCATAATACCCTAATAAAAAAACAGTTAAGGAAAATAAAATCCAAATACTATCTACAAGAAATAAGGTTAGGGTACTTAAACTGTTCGTCATAATATACCCATAACCACCTACAATAAATATAAGCACCCATAGCAATAGGCAGCCCCCTTTTAAGAGCATAATAGTATTTAAGTAATTTATATCCTGATCATAAGAATAGGTGTTTTCTATATTTTTTAAATAGTTTTTTATGACCTGTCTAATTTTAAACCAGAACCAAATATTAAACAATAGGGCAATACCTCCTATAGTAATATAGATCTCTGATGGATAAAAACGAGAAACAGCTCTATCAATAAATTGGTGTAATGGCTCAAAGAAAAATAATAGATATACAATCACCTGAACCATAAAGGGTACAAAGTACCACCAATGATTTGGTGCTTTAGGATTTGAAGGTATTTTCAATAATTTTTTGATATAGATAAAAAATATAGGCGCGTACAAGAAATACACCAAATCTTGGAATAGTGAGAGGCGTGGATAACTATTATAGATATCTCGATCATATAAAGACACTCTAGTAAGCAATATAATGGCTAATAATAATAGTAAAACACTTAAAACGCGGTTCGCTATCCGGTTGTTATTGTCATAAGAATTGATAATGAAAATCAAAAATATACCCTGAATACCCGCAAGTATAAGGATTAAAGTATACGGATTAAACAATCCTGAAGATTGATCTTCCCAATACGATATCTGTTCTATTAAGGGTTCATTTAAAGTTTCATTTGATATTAATTTAAAACGATCATTTCTTGGTCTACCATAAGCTTTACCTTCTACCGTATACCAATTACCCCGTGTGAATTTATAGGCTAGTCTTGGATAATACAAGGGTACATCAATGTGGTAAGAACCATCATCAGCCTTTAGCAATTTATACCGTTTATCTCCTGGAACCCATCCATTAAAATTACCCGCAATGTAGATAGGGGCATCTGGTGGTGTAGATTTGGGTATCTCAGTTACTTTAACGGTTATCTTTTTTGCGCTAATAGCACGCCCTTCTATATCTGCCCAACCCGAAATTTTTAAATGTAGCGAATCTATAGGTTGTGCGAATGATATTTTTCTAGTGAGCACTGGCAATCCGTCACCTTCTACTTCTACTGTCTCCCAGCTTCCACGAGTCACCAGAAACATTATGGTGGCATCCTCAAAAACTAGCGGTTTGGTGTAATATTTTCCGTCTTGTTTTTTTTCAAATTTGTATCGAGTGTTTCCCGGCTCCCATTCATTAAAACTGCCAGAAAGATAGTAGGTAGGCTCATCAATGCCGCTTGGAGCTACATCGTCTAATACAAATGTAGTTTGCGCATTCAGAAATAAGGAGCAATTGAAAAATGTTACTATTAAAAATAACGTAAAAAAACTTATACTTTTAAACATATATAAATTCTAATTCAAAGAAAAACTATTTGTCCTACCCGTGGTATTCTAACGAATGTACCAAATGTATACTACAATCTAAAGCTTTCAAAAACTAAAAATTTTATACTGCTTTGCATTCATTTGCGAATATAAGAAAACCCCAATCAAATTAATACAATCTGATCAGGGCTTAAAACCAACTCAACTAGTAGTGTTCTTTTAATTTTTCTATTTCATCTGTTACAAAATTCTCAATTAACCCTGAACTCAAAAATTGGCGATTTTGAAGTGTTGCCTTGAGCGTCTAATGTGGTCACTTGCCAATGATAAATACGATTTACAAGTACTGTAGCATCTAAAGTCATTTCGTTTGTTTCACCAATTACAGTAATGGGCACACTATTTTCATCTATTACTACGCTATAAGAAGTTATATCATCATCTACATCTTCTGCTACCCAGCGCAATGCTACTGTTCCAGAAGAAATCATTGATCCCATTTTAGGAAATACTACCTCTGCAGGAAAGGGCGTATGACTTTCCACAGCTAACCCGGCGTTATAGAATCTCCAAGCTTTACTTTCTGTATTTTCTTGCGTACCGTTAGCTTTAGAGATTACTTTCCACTCATAAGGTGTTCCTCGTTGTATAGTAATTGGTAATTCATTCTGATCACCATTGAAATTAGCTGTTGCGCCAGTATTCAGATTTTTTAAATTTACGGTATAGCTATCTGTGTCTTCAGCATCATTCCATTTAAAGACCACCAGACTCTCTGTTTCAGATAAAATTTCTCCTTCATTACATTCGGTATTATTCTCGGGAAAAACGAGTAATGCTGCAGTTGGTATGGGAACAGGATTTGTGGGCGTTTCTGAACTATCTCCTCCCCCGCATGAAGCGCAGAAAACACTAACAAAAAGGAGCATTATATAGTTAAAAGGATTATTCATTATTTTAAAATTTTAAAGTTCAATGCTTCATTTCTTAAATCAACACGCATATAAAAAACTCCTTTTGGGAGCTTAGCTACATTTACCTCAACCACATTATTAACTACAGGATACGTAGCATAGAGTACCTGTGCTCCACTAGATGCATACATTGCTATGGTTACCTCTTCTACCTTTTTAGTCTTCAAATTAAGATGTAAAATATCATTTACGACAGGATTGGGATAGATGGTTAATTGATTTTGAACCACTATTGTTTCTTCATATAATCCTTGGCAATCTTTAGCTGTTTTAACTTGTATCACATTTTCAAAAGCCTCTAAAGCAATGATTACTTCACTACTTTGAGTTGTAAATGTTTTTTCATTTACGGTTACGTAAAAGGTATCTGCCCCTTTTAAACTCAAAGTAGCGGTACTATTTTCCGTATTTATTTTAGAAGAAACAGTCAGAGCTTCTGGCTCCCCAATCATTACCTCATAACATTGGGAATAATTTTCTTCTTCAACCCGTATACAAATCGTGTAATTTCCCGCAGCTAAATCTGTAAAAGAGGTTGATGTATTGAATGCCTCGCTGCCTGTTGCGTCTCCTGATACGGTAGCCGTATATTCATAATTTTCTACCGCAGTTATTGTTATACTCCCATTATTACTTTCGCTGCAGGTTTCATCCTTTATTTTTAATTGAAAATTAGTTGCGGGCAGTATAAATACCACGCATCCCTTTACATTTACAGTAGCTCCAAGAGGCGTGTCTGGACATACGTCATCTGCATCTTGCACACCATCATGATCTTGATCTGGTAAATTGCTATTCGGGAATAGCGCCGTTGGCTTATCACCAAATATTCTGTATTCACCCGGTGCCAATACAATCTGATCATGTGTATCTGTTACCACGTATTTTAAATTTTCATTTAGAAATTCATACCAAATACCCGTTTCCTGAAATTCAGGAATAATGGATTGTGCTGTAACTCCGAAGTTGCCTATAATGGTTACATATTTAATTTCATCAGGTGCAGCTCCCGCTAGTGCAAGGTGAATTTTCTTTAAACCCGTAGTACTACCAAAATCCAATTCAAAATCTGTTGTTTCAAAAATTGGCTCCTTAACTTTTAAGTCGATTAATTTTGCCCATGTTTCATATAATGCTTTTCTATTCGCATCTGCAAGATACTCCCAGCGAATAGGCTTATTTCCTACCCTACCGTTCTCATCAATGGAAACGTCATAGCCTAACTCTCCAAATTGCCATATCATTTTTGGACCAGGAACGGTAAAAAAGAAAGCACCTGCTGTTTCCATTCTGCTTAAGGCTGTGGGTATATCTTTTACCTTATAGCTACCATTAGAATTACCAAATTCTAAATTTTTAAACATCAAGCGTTCTTCATCGTGACTCTCCATAAAAGATACTGCCGACGGTTGCTTAAATCCTTTTTCGACATAGGAAACTCCGGAAAAATTAGAGCTACTATTAAAACCTAAAGTTGCCTCATTGTAAGCTTCCGTTTGTTTGTTCCAAAGCAATATTCCTTTACCTTCATCTATACGATAATCTGCCCACTGTTCTTCTTCTTGCAGTGCTCCCAAGTGTTCAAAAATCACATAAAAATTATCATCTGATAGCCATTGCGTATCTGCATACTCTTGTAAAACGGTTATTCTATCTTGTTGGGTGCTATTGGTACAATTTTCATCTGAGGCGGAACAGTTTTGCGTAAATCCTTTGGTAAGATCCCAACGCATTCCATCTATCTTAAACTCTTCAATCCAATATGTTAGCGTTCTATTTACATACTCTTTAGTAGCTTGACTCTGATGATTAAAATCATTAAAAACGCTATAGGAATGCGTGGCTGATTGATTGAAAAATGGATTATCCATAGCTGCTTGTCCGCCACTACCTCCGTTATCCGTATTCCACATTCTATAGTAGGGATGCTGACCTGATGCATGGTTATAAACAACATCTATAATAACGGCTATTCCTCTAGCATGACATTCGTCTATTAATGCTTTTAAAGCGTCTTTGGTACCATAGTATTTATCTAAAGCCATATGAAAAGCTGGGTTGTACCCCCAACTTTCATTCCCATCATATTCATTAACAGGCATCAACTCAATAGCGTTGATCCCTAAGTCTTGTAAATAATCTAAGCGTTCTTTTACCGCATCAAAACTATGACGTGCATCAAAATCTCTAACCAATAGCTCGTAGATTACTAAATCATCTTTCTTTGGTTTAATGAAATTGGTATGCTCCCAAACAAATTCTGGATCTCCAGTTCTTAAAACAGTAATCGCATCAGTTTGTCCCGCAGGGTACGATGGAAGGTCAGGAAAGGTTACCTCATCAATAAAAGCATCGTTTCCATACCCATCTAAAATTAAGGTGGAATAAGGGTCTGCAATTTTCAGATCAAACTCCACAAGGTATTGGTAAAGATGATTGGTTTGGGCTGTTAAATTGCTCAATTCAATCCAAAACCTATCTTTTGAACTATCCTTTTTTAATAGGTACGCATCTGAAACCTGCCAATTGTTAAAATCGCCGATAAGGTGCACAAAATCTTTCCCCGGCGCATATAGCACTAAGGTTGCTTTTGTAGCATCGGTCGGGTCTAAATTAATTCCATCTAATGCATTGGCTGGTACTGGTGCTTCTTCTACTGTTGGAGCTACTATTGCTGTAAATGACCTTGATTTTGTTTCTGTACCACTCGTAACCTCTAAAATAAAATTTGTAGTACCCGAAACGGTATGCGCATAACTATACTCCGTAATTGCAGCTTGTGTATCTAGGGTGAGACCATTGGCTTTTAAAACAAAAGTTGCGTTTAGCGATGCAGTAGCTGAAATAGCTAAAGCCTCTCCTGCATTTAATACAGTGGTAGTTTCTGTAGGTGTAATTAGATTAAATTGAAATGTGCCTACATTAAAAATAAAATCTTGTGTTTTTTTATCGCCATCGCCATTTTTAGCTTTTACTAATATGCCTATTTTACCAATATTTGTTCTATTAAAAAAAGTAGCAGGTGTTAGTGTAAAACTAAAAGTTCCATCACCGTTATCCGTAAGTTTCTGGTCTTCGTTAGAACTTGTCCAGCTCCCATTGGTTGGAGAGTCTACGGTATTTTCCCCATTAGCATCTAAAGACCAAGCCCAAAGATATGCCTCTGAAACACCCCAAGTAGACACCTCTAAATCGGAAACTGTGATCGTAATTTCTTCATTCTCTGCAAAAGCTTCTGGAGCAATAGCATAGCTTACATTTTGCTGTTGTGCAAAACCTAGTGCTGCACTCATCAAAAAGAGAAGTAGTACTGTTTTTTTCATAATGTAGTATTAAAAAAGGGTTGCACGATGTGCAACCCTTTTAATTTTTTTCCTTATTCAATTACAATTGTAGGGGAAGCTTCATCAGAAAAATCAATTGTTATTTTATAAGTGCCAGCTACAACAGTTATATTATTATCATCTTCTGTATCTAATATTCCGTCTGCTTCTAAATCACCGTAACTTGCATCCCAAGTATCATTAGCTCTGACCTTTATTTCGCCAGCTACCAAATCTATACTAGCTATTGTCCACACCCCAGGATTTGTAAAATCTGGACTAAATTTAGTGTCTGGACCATCCCAACCATTAGGTGTTGCAGAACCTACTAAGCCCCAAATTGTAGTTTCTTCTAATGTATAGGCTAAACTATTAAAATCAACCGTTAATAGATAATAGCCAGCAGTAACAACAATATTATTATCTGCATCGGTATCAAGAATACCGTCTAAATTACCATCTCCATAGCTAGTATCCCAGAGATCATTCATTCTAACTTTCATATCCCCATCAACGAGTTGCACTACGGCTTTAAACGTATCTGTAGTATAATCATAGGCTAGCTTTACATTTGGACCATCCCAACCGTTAGGAGCAGCACTTCCCACAATACCCCAGAAATACTCTTCCATGGTATAAGAATTATCACTCAAATTAATAGTGATTTTAAATGAACCCGCTTCTGCTATTACAATATTATTGTTTTCATCAGCATCTAAAATACCATCTAAGGTAGCATCTCCTAAATCGCCACCCCAAGTATTGTTTTCTCTAAATTTAATTTCTCCAGGAACAAGGTTGGCATAAGAAACTATAATATTAGGGTCTTCTGTCACATAAAAAAGAACGTCTGGGCCATCCCAACCATTAGGTGTTGCAGAACCTACAATACCCCAAGATGATAATTCTACACCGCTACCCGCTTCTGTTTCTTCTGGTAAAACAACGTTTAATGCTGTAACAGTAGAAAAACTTTCTGGTGCATTTTCGGCGCCATCCCCAAGGTATGCTCTAACTCTAAAATACAATACGCCCGTATTTGGCATATCTGCAGTACTTGGGTCATTGTCTAACCCTGCACTTGTCGCCAGTTCTAACATTTTATCGACTGTAACTCCAAAATTAGTTTCTGGAGTAGTACTAACCAAGGCGATTACTTCTGCGAAATCTTCTGTAACAGATCCTTGGAGATCATATGCATTTGGTGATGCTATACCAAAATCAGGAGAATTCCAAACAAAACGCTCCGCTATATTTGCTTTTGTGGCATCTGTTAAGATATATTCATTCAAAAATGTACTGGTGAATGCAACATTTTCTGATGGTGCTTGCGCTGTGTATACTAAGTTGTCATCGTCCTCACAAGAAGCTAAGCTTAATGTAGCTAAGATGAATAATCCTATAATTTTTATATTTTTCATAGTTATGGTTTAAGTTCGTTAGTATCCGTTATTTTGCTTTAGGTTAAGATTTGCTTCTAATGCCTGTAAAGGAATTGGAAACAATTTATAAGTATCTGGTATTGCAGTACCTGCTGCTACTCCGCCTTTCCAAGGCCATACGTACGTATTGCCTGTAAACTTTCCAAAACGTATTAAGTCTGTTCTTCTATGACCTTCTAAGTTTAGTTCTCTAGCACGTTCATCTAAGACAAAATCTAAGGTAAGATCTCCCGTATTTATGGGTGTTGCGTTTGCTCTTACTCTTACCTGATTTAGGTAATCTAAAGCTTCTCCTAAGTTCTGATTTGTCCTAATAGCACACTCTGTGAACATTAAATAAGCATCTGCTAATCTAAATAATGGAAAGTCAGTTCCTGAAAATTGTGTCGGGGCAGAAGACGAACTCAAAGCATTCGTATTTCTAAATTTTATTGAAGGGTAACCATCTGTCCAAGTCTTATAATCGTTCATTTCATACGAATGACCTTCGGTAAAAAACAAAGCTGCTCTATCATCTGTAGTGGTTTCCAAATCACCATACAAACCATACCAACCTTTAGATGCTCTGTGGCCTCCCCAACCTTCTGTTAAACCATACTCTGCTAAGGTCATTGTTTCAGAACTACTAGAACCGTTAACGATATATGTTGTGTTTCCAAAACTTTGACTAGTTACCGCATCGGCTATTAGCGGAAAAATAATTTCTGACGATGTGTTATTATCTCCTGAAAACACACTTACATAACTATCTGCTAGTGTATAACCACCTTCAGTAATTACTTTAGTTATAGCAGAAAGTGCTTCTGTATATTTACCTGTTCCTGTATAAACCTCTGCATTGATATACAGCTTGGCTAATAGCATATTACCAACTGCTTTGTTAGCTCTACCATAATCATTTGTATTCGGTAACGTTTCAATAACAGCAAGTAATTCTGATTCCACATAAGCATATAACTCTGCTCTTGTGGCTTCAGGTAATGGTGCCGAGGTTCCAAAATTTTCTTCAGTAGCCAATACTCCTTTTCCAAAAGTATCTATGAGATAATAATATGCTAAAGCTCTTATAAAACGTACTTCTGCTATAACTTCATCCTTAGCTTCTGTATCTACATTGTCTAAAACAGAAAGCAAGTTGTTACATTGGGGAATTGTGTAGTAAATTCTATTGTATAAATATCTAAAGAATTTGTTATTTTCATCCCAGTTAGCTGTTGTTGTCAGTTGATCTAGACCATCATCTCCCCATCTATTTTTAATGCCATCTGCTGTAAAATCTTGAAGGTTTAAGATTCCTCTTAAAAAAGGAGATTCCCCTGCATCATCACTAATGTCTGAGCTTTCTGGCCCATCGGGACCTGAAAGCGCAAAAGATCCATACAATCTAGAAACGATACCTTGTACGGCATTTGGGTCTCTATTTAGTAATTCTTCTAAAGTTAATTCTACTATTGGATCTGTATCTAAATCATTGGTACAACTCATGTTACCTAACAAGAGCACACCAAAAAAGGTTATTATAATTTTCTTCATAATCCTAAAAGTCTAAGTTTAATCCCAAGGTGAATACTCTAGGTCTTGGGTAGAAATTGTTATCTATTGCGTTAAAATTCTCAGGGTCTTGCCCGCTGTAATCACTTATTACAAAAAGGTTATTGGCTGCTCCGTAAATTCTCAAAGAAGTCTCTTTTAAGAAGTTAGGTACTCTAAAACCAATAACTATATTTTCCATTCTTAAGAAAGAGGCATCTTCTAAAAAATAATCTGAAAACGGGATATTCCCCTGTACATTTACAAATGATGTAGTAGCGGCATCAGAATTGAAATCCAAAACATTACTTAAGCTATTGCTATTGTTTGGTATTGCTCTATCTATCCAACCAGAAGTTAACCTCCTTGCATTATATACTTGTCCACCTATTTGACCTCTGAAGCTAGAACTTAAGTCCCAATTTTTGTAATTAAAATTAAGTCCAAAGCCATAAGTCCAGTTTGGCCTTAAGGTTTCATAGTACCTATCATCATTATCAATACTATTATCTCCATTAATATCTACAAAAGCATTGGAAATAGGATCTCCATTGGTATCATACACCTGCTTAAAAACCCAAGCAGAATACGGCTGGTATCCTACAGCATGGTATGCCAAACTAACTCCTGTTCCTGTAGGCAGGCCAGATTCAGCCGCTGTAATTCTCGTTACATCTTTTAAACTCGTAACTTCAGCTCTATTGTACCCTATATTAGAATTGAATTCAAATGTAAAATCTTCTGTACTAATAGGTCTAAGGTTTAAATTAACCTCAAAACCTTTGCTTTCTGTCTCCCCTACATTTTGCACAAAAGCATCGGATAATGCTTGCCCTGGTGGTACAGCGGTTCTTGCCAACAAATCCTTGGTTTCTTTTTGGTAAAAATCTACCGAACCAGAAACAATTCCATTGTTAAATAAATCGAAATCTAAACCAACGTTGAAGGTTGTGGTCTTTTCCCAAGTTAAATCTGGATTAAATGCCTTAGCAGAATATAAGTTTACTCCGTTTAAATACTGACTAGTTGTAGAGCCAATGGTAAACAAAGGTGATGATGGGTAATAACCAACAGCTCCTGTTATATCTTGCTGCCCCGTTTTACCTGCACCTAATCTAAGTTTTAGATCATTAATTACGTTTGAATTTGCTACAAAACCAGCCTTGCCAATTTTCCAAGCTACCGCTGCTGCAGGAAAGTATCCCCATCTGTTCTCTTTCGTAAATAATGAAGAACCATCAGCTCTGAAAGATAATGTTACTAAAAATTGGTTTGCTAAATCAATATTCGTTCTTCCAAAATAAGACTGCAGATTTAAAACATTGTAATATCTATTGGTGAGGTTATTCTCATTTATAAGTTCTTCACGTGTGCCTGTTTCATCGTTGTATCTATATCTTACAGAAGTACCATCATTTTCAAAGTTTTGATAAGAATAACCGCCTTGAACCTCTAAGCGTTTCACAAAACTTTCCAATTCTTTAGTATATACTAAATAGGCATCTAAAGTTGTATTGGTAATCTCTTGGTCTTCTGTGTAGTTCACCCCAGGATTAAACAGATAATTGGTATTAATATCGGTATCTGCATTATTAAATCTATAGGTAGCTATAGCATTATCAAAATATTTTTCTTCAATAGTAGCTTTTGAAGCTTCTAAACCAAGATTAACTACCGCTCTTAATTCTGGTAAAGCATGTAATTTATAATCTAACTCTATATTCCCTAATATACGAGCAACTTGTTCTGGTCTTTCTCTTTGTTTAAGTAAAGCTAATGGATTGCTTTGACCATCTAATAATAACCGATTACCATCTACAATTGTATTTTGGTAAAACCCACCAAACCTATTGTTAGGATCAAGATCAAGAACGGGTTTAGTAGGGTCCATATTAATAGCACCTCCTAATGCACCACCTTCATCTATAGCATTTTTATCAGAAAAAAGGCCTTTTGCATTTACATTTATTTTCAGATGATCGTCTAAAAGAGTCGGAGTTAACTTAACCGACAAAGTAACTCTTTCATAATCGTTAGTTTTAACTACACCCCCAGTATTTGTATACCCAATAGAACCTCTAAATGGTATTTTACCTCCTAAATTAGCTCTTGCACTAAAGTTAGTATTGGCAGAAATTGCTGTTCTAAATATTTCATCTTGCCAATTGGTGTCACCAATAATTCTGCCTTCTATAGCTGCTGTTAATGGGTTGTCTACTGCCGTAGTACTTGGGTCATCTACTCCTAATAAATTTGTAAAAGATGGATGGTAGGTACTAATAAAATTCACATATTGATTACTATCCATTACATCTATAGTACTAGCCACATTGCTTACAGAAACGTCTGATGAGAAATTGAATTTAACATCGCCTGATGTTCCTTTTTTAGTAGCTATAATAATCACACCATTAGATGCTCTAGATCCATAAATAGCAGTCGCAGAAGCATCTTTTAAGACACTAAAACTTTCTATATCATTTGGGTTAATCAATGATAATGGATTACCAACACCCGCAGGGTTTGTATTATCTACAGGAATACCATCTATTACGATTAACGGACTGTTATTTGCTGATAAAGAAGAGCCTCCTCTAATTCTAATGTTTGGAGCTGCATCGGGTTGCCCGCCGTTAGAGGTAATACGTACCCCTGCCATTTTACCGGTTAACAATTGATCAGCAGAAACTACGGAGCCTTGATTAAAATCTTTTGAAGACAATACATCCACTGAGCCGGTCAGATCTTCTTTTTTGGCAGTACCATAACCAATTAACACCACTTCTTCCAACAATTGTGTATCTGTTTCTAATGAAACATTCATAGTCGTACCAGACACTTTAACTTCAGTAGACGTATAACCGATATAAGAAAACTGCAGTACATCATTTTGAGCTGCCTCAATAGTAAAATTACCGTCAAAATCTGTGGAAACACCTTTTGTAGTTCCCTTCAAAATAATACTGACTCCTGGTAATGGATCTCCACTAGCTTGATCTGTAACTAATCCTGAAATTTGTTCTTGAGATATAGCCCATAATGGAACAAATAACATGATCAAAAAGAACTTGTAAAATCTTCTATTCATAATTTAGTTTAGTTTTTATTGAGTTTAATTTATCTGTTAAAATTAGGTTAACAGTATGCTGTTATCGCTTCATTCTATAAAATGACCCTACTTTTTTTTGACATTTGACAAAAAAAGACATGCTAGAATACGCTTATGATAATTATAAGCTATTTGATTATGAGCATTGTTACCTATCTACCTAACAGAAGTATAGTTTCTAAACTAAAAAAAAACAGTTCTCAATAAAAATTCTTCCCCTCTTAATTCCTTAAATTTTATGATTTAGTAACCTAAAAATTGCCAATAAAAAAAGGCATCAAACTTTTTAGTTTGATGCCTTTTTAAAATTGTAAAATGTATGCTATTGCACTCTAGTCCAATATTGTGTTCTCCCTAGTAAAGAAAACCCGATAAAGCCACGTACTTTTAATTTATTTGTTTCTTCTAAAGTGATATAACATTTATAGACTTTTCCTGATTCTGGATCCAAAATAGTTCCATCTTCCCATTCGTCATCATCTTTCTCTAAATCTTTGATAATAACCATACCCAAAATAGGTTTATCCTTATTTGAGCCTGTACAAGCTTCACAAACACGGTCTTGCCTAGACTTATCTGTTATCTCTATAATTTTACCAAACACTTTTCCATTGTCTGAATAAATTTCCACGACAGATCTCACCTTACCAGTTTCATCATCAATTGTTTGCCATTTACCGGTAACACTTTGTGCGTGTATCCCTATCGTTAGCATTAAAAAAATAGAAGTTAAAATATATTTCATAAGTGTATTTTTATTTTAAATGTACAACAAGGATCTCAAAATCCATAAAAAACCTTTTGCTTTTTTAAGTAGTTGATGCTGTAAAAATAGGGATATCTACTTTAACAGAACACTACTACCCTCAAAAACCTAAATCCTTGTCTAAGAGAAAATGAAAAAGGCGCTTAGATTTCTCTAAACACCTTTAATTTAAACTCAACTAACTAATTATTATGGTCTAATTTCAACTTTTGCAACGCTGATATTATCCATATAAAATTTTAAAGTTTGACCATTGCCGACATTATAACCGCGAATGACAAAATTTACATCTTCGTCTGCGCCTGGCGTAATAAAGGCAGAAGTGTACACCCATTCATTCACAGGAAAATCTTCTGTAAAAAATGTAGTTACTGCTTCAAAACCATAGCTTCTAGGGTAAAATCTTAAATCTGACACAAAGTTACCACTGGTTGGGTAAGGAGCTGTAAAGAAGGGGCCATCAATATAAATCCACACCCCTACTTCATATGTGGTTCCTGCTACCAAAGAAACTATTGCATTTTCCCCAAGCATATCTGTATGGCTAATTACCATACCACCTTCAGGTCTAAATTCTACATAGGCACTTTTACTCCCGTCTTGACTTCGTACTGAAGATAAACTAAAGTCATACTCACCCCAATTTCCTCCCCAAAATAGATAAGGCCAATTGGTATTGGTTGTATTCTCAAAACTATAATCATAATTGCTATTCTCTAGCATATTTACGGTATTGAATACAAGTACCTCATCTGTAAAAGATGTTGCCGCTACAGCATCTAGAGTGCTTAATTCGCCTGCCGTATAAGAAACCATGACCTTATCATTATTATACACTCTTTCTCCTTCTAATTCCAATAAAAGAATATTTTCATCTACAGGATCTGTTGTGATTGATGCAATTTGTGGAGAAATTATAGCTCCACCTGCTGTTTCAATTGAAATAGAAAAGTCTGTTTTAGCTGCAGTTGCTGCATCCATATCTCTACTAAATTCCAAAGCAACTTTACCCTCTTTATCAGAGACCGCGTCTAGAATAACAGGATCGGTAGACGGGATTACTTTTATAAAGTTTTTAATAGATATAGTATCACCTCCAAAGGGTCTACTTCTAGAGGCAATAAATTCTAAATCATGAATACCTACTTTACTATACCTTACATCTGCATCTCCCTCTGGATTTTGCAATGTGTTTGGCTTAGCATTAGGTAAGTTCCAAATAAAATTGATTGGGTCACCTTCTGCGGTATAGCTCAATCTAATATAGTTACTTGCTGTTATTACATTTTCTGCATTATCTACTAATGATAATTCTGCTCCTAAAGAGCCATCAGCATTGATGTAATTTGCCTGAATCTGTGCCGTTACATCTCCTAAAACCGTCACTACAATAGTCGTGTCTAACTCCGTAGCGCCACTAGGTGTTGTACGCTCATCTGCATAGGCTTCATTTGCAAATGTTTGTTTCAGCGTTACATTATGCACTCCTACTTTACTAAATGTAGCTTTAACTACAGCATCAGAAGAAGTAGATACATCTGCAACACCTTCAGGAAACGTCCAAGTACGAGATACAACACCCGATGAAATATCACCAAAATCTATATGCCCACCTACATTAATCTTATTTTCGAAATTCATTTCTGAAGTTACAATAGCCCTATGGCTGGCTTCAGTAAGCTTTACCTCATCTTCTTCTGTACAGGCATAAAATGCTAGCAATGAAACAATGGCAAAGCCAAATAATTTTATTTTTTTCATAATAGTATATTATAAATTATCATTAGTCTGTACTTCCTGAGTTGGTATCGGGAAATAATTATGCTTCGCTGGGTTATAATTTGCCGCAGCTAAAACAAAGTCGGGACGTATTCTTTCAATTATATATAAAGGAGCTACTCCGCCATCACTTACTTTAAGTTCTGTTTCTTTATTTGCTTCTCTCCAAATTTCATCTGCTCTTAAATCATCAAAAACTTCTTGAACAATACCCCAACGCACTAAATCTTTCCATCTATGTCCTTCAAAACATAGTTCTATAGGACGTTCTACACGTTGTAAATGTTTCATAACCGTTTCTGATGAAGCCGCTACCATTGGAAAATCTCCATGTACTTGCTTACTTACATGTAATTGCGGAAACATACCTGCATTATCGGCCATATATTGGCGAAGTGTAACCACACCTGCTCTACTTCTTACCATATCGATATAATCAATGGCGGTTTCATAATCATTGTTAGCCTCTATAACCGCTTCTGCATACATCAATAAAACGTCAGCATATCTAATATGTCTGAAATTAATACCTGATCTACTCTGTGCAGGTTCTGCCTCTAAATGATACCAGTTTGAATGTTTTTTCACGTAAGCACTCTGTCCGAAGGCAAAACCACGAATAGCGGAATATTCTTGCTGATAATATAAGCCCTCTCCATTTCTGGTAGCGATGGTAGCGGTCATTCTTTTAGACTCACTATTACCGTCATTTATGGCATTGGCTGGATCTACTTGATCATTAACCAACATTTCATGTAAATTATAACTAGGTAATATGGTATTGAACCCTCCATAATTTAATTGACCAACGGCATTTGCCATGGTAGAAGACTCTGCTCCTGTTTCATTAGAGTTATCATCTACAACAGCTCCAGGAACTCCAGGGCTTAAATCAAACGAATAGTTTACTTCAAAAATAGATTCTGAGTTAAACTCATTTTCATGTTGAAAATTATCAGAAATATTTGCGGTTAAGCTATACACGTTGGATTGGATCACATCATTAAATTCTGATGCCGCCTTAGAAAAATCTTCATCAAATAAATATGCTTTCCCCAAAAGGCTTTTTGCCGCTCCCCATGTTGCTCTACCTATATTCTTAGCATCCCAAGTTTGTGGTAAATTATCTTTTGCAAAAATTAGATCTGGAAAAATTACAGCGCTATTAACTTCTGCAATAGAGGAAAATGGTTTAGATAATTCTTCTTTTGTTTCTGCTACACTCGTATGAATTACAGCACCTCCATAATTATGAGCTAATTGAAAATAAAAGAAAGCTCTTAAAAATTTTGCCTGTGCTTCTATTTGCAGTTTAGCATCCTCACTAAAAATGGCACTATCGGCATTTTGGATATTTTGAATTACTTGATTGGCTCTAAAAATACCTATATACAATTGGTCCCATTTATCGGTTACGTGATACGTACCATCATTATACGTCAAATTTCTAAAAGCTGCAGGTCTATACCAAGATTCTGTTCCTGCTATATCTCCTAAAATCATTTCATACTGCAATTCTCCGCCACTTATATCTTGAAATTGCAATGCACCATATACAGAGGTAAGTGCACTAGTATATTGCTGCTCCGATTCCCAAAAGGTATCTGGCGTTATTGCATTAGGATTTATCTCTTCTAAGAAAGAATCCTCGTTACATCCAAATAGCAATAGGCTGCCTATAAGGATGATGTATATTTTATATTTAATTATTTTCATATTTCTAGCTTTAAAAACTTAATTGAACACCTAACATAAATTGTCTTGTAACAGGGTAGTTACCTCTATCTACACCTCTTGTAAAAATACCATCTCCTCCAACTTCAGGATCGTATCCGGTATAATCTGTAAATGTAAATGGGTTTACGGAAGTTAAATACAACCTTACTTTTTCAATTCCTGAGGTCTCTGTAATGCCAGGAATAGTATAGCCCAGTGTTAGTGTTCTAATTCTAAAATAAGTACCATCTTCCAAGAAATAATCAGACCTAGCTCTTACATTATTATGAAAGGCATTTTGTCTATCTGTTGGGATATCTGAATCTGGATTTTGAGGTGTCCACATAGAATATAAATCTTTATGTCTACCACCACCATAAGCGTATAATTTTGCTCCATTGTAGATTTCTGCACCATAAGAGAAATACGTTTGTGCATAAAAATCAAAGCCTTTATATTCTAAACTAAGGTTTAAACCTGCTTCAAAATCTGCTTGCCCAGAACCCGAATAAACTCGGTCATTATCATCAATTTTACCATCTGCTTGATCTGCAATACCATCGTTATCAGAATCTATTGTCAATTGATCAATCATCATTAAATCTCCCAATTGAGCACCACCATCAATAAGCTTGTAGGTATCTAATTGTTCTTGAGTTTTAATCACACCATCATTTTGCACTAAGAAAAAAGCACCTGCTTCATATCCTTCTGCTAAAAATGTAGTATAATCAACATTAGTTCCCTGAGATACAATTGGCCTACCATTGGCATACCCACGTTCCACTCCGTTTAAATCTAATACCTCATTCTTATTTTTAGTAAATGTTCCTGAGATAGTATATTTAAAATCGTCTCCAATTCTGTCTTTATAACTTGCTGCTATTTCAAGACCTTTATTCACCATGTTCCCCGCGTTTACGGTTCTAACACTATAAACATCTGCAGCTCTTGGTTGGTAGGTACCAGAAGAGGCTGGTAACCTTTCCTGCAATAACATATCTTCTTTATTGTTCTCATAAACATCTGCGGTTACGCTTAGCTTATTTTGGAACATACTTAAATCAATACCAATATTTTTAGAGATTGTAGTTTCCCATTTTAAATCGCTATTAGTATACCTACGTTGCACATTTCCAAAACCTAGTTCTTCATTGGGACCAAATGGATAATTAACACCAGATTCTATAATAGGAATGGCTGAGTATGCCGCTCCTGTATTTTGATTTCCTAATTTTGCCCAACTAGCTCTAATTTTTAAAGAATTAACGCTGGTGATATTTTTGAAAAAATTCTCTTCGCTTATATTCCAACCAATAGAAACACTCGGGAAAGATCCATATCTGTTATCTTTTGTAAAATTCGAAGAACCATCATGTCTGATACTGGCAGAAAACAAATACTTTTCGTCAAAGTTATATTGCAATCTAGCTAGTTTCCCGGCAAGAGTACTATTTACATTAATACTACTTGGTTTAATGCCTTCTGCACCAGAACCTAAAGTTTGTAAATCATTACTTGCATCTTCACTATAAATTACACCAACCCCTAATGCTCTTGAATTAAATTCTTCATAAGAGATTACTCCTGTAAAGTTGAAATTGTGCTTGTTAAAGCTCTTATCATAGGTTACAATATTTTCTATTGTTTCTCTTTTAGAAAACGTATAATCTTCATTCAAAGAAGCTTGTATATTAGAGGCAGTAGCATTAAGTACTCCTTGATTTGTAAATGCTAAATATTGTGGTTTGAAAAATTTTCTGAAGTAGTTATAACTATTTCTCCCTAGGTTAATTTTATACTTTAACCCATCAATAATTTCATATTCTAAGCTTAAGGCTATGTTGTCAGACTTTACTTCTCGTTCATCTACATTATCTAATTGGCGTGATAAAAAGCTAAAAAGTATATCATTATCAACATCCAACTCTACAGAATTTTGTCCTACAGAAGGAATATCCTTTAAAGGTTTGTTCCACGGTGCTTGTGCTATGGCATATTCATAAAGTGCAAAAGGCTCTTGATCTCTATTTTCAACGGAATATCCCATTGAAGCAAAAGCTTTAAATTTTCCTTTTGTGAACTGGCCTGTAAATCTATTTGTTAAACGATTGAAACCAGAATTAATTAAAACCCCTTCTTGCTTAAAGTAGTTGGTATTAAAATTTAGGGTTAAATTTTCAACACCTCCAGATATATTTACATCTAAATTTTGAATAACAGCATTATCATTCTGCACTTCTTCAACAAAATTAGAATCGTAGTCTAGAACATTTGCATTTAAGAAAAATGTTAATGGTTCTGTACCTAGTAATTCTGTTTTTTGCTCTAGCTCGTATAGCTGTTCTGTAGTATTCATTAAAGGAGTACCCGAAGTAATATTCTGAATCCCTGTATAGGTAGAGATATCAATTTTCATTTTACCCGCTTTTCCTTTTTTGGTCGTAATTAAAATAACACCATTAGATGCTCTCACCCCATAAACTGCTGCCGATGCACCATCTTTTAAAATGTCTATAGATTCAATTTGTTCCGGTGCTATATTAGGGTTACCATCAAAAGGAATACCATCTACAACATATAATGGACCTAAACCACCAGAACTAATAGAACCTAAACCCCTAATTTGTACGTTGGCTGATTCTCCTGGTCTACCACTTCCTGCCTGGATATTTACCCCTGCAACTTTTCCTTGTAGCGCCGTTCCTAAATCTGATGTTGCCGTTTTTACAATAGTCTCAGAACTAACATTGGCTACAGAACCCGTAATCTCTTTCTTTTTCTGTGTTCCATACCCTACAACTACCACTTCATTTAAGAGTTCTGTATCTTCAATTAATACTATTCTTAAATTTGAGGCAGCTCCAACCGTCACTTTTTGTGACTTAAAACCAATGGAAGAAAACACTAAAACCTCACCTTTAGATGCATTAATTGCAAAATTTCCGTCAAAATCTGCCACAGAACCTTCTTTAGTTCCTTGTTTAAGAATAGATACTCCTGGCACTGGAGTTCCTTGCTCATCTATTACCGTTCCCGTAATAGCACCTTGGGCGTAACCTTGCTGTACCACCAAGATCATTAATAGAGAGAATACTGAAAGTATTCGTCTCCATAGTTTGTCTTTTTTCTTCATAAATTTGTTTGAGTTAATTAGTATTAAACAAGTTTTGGTGAGTTATTTTTAATAAATTCTTATTTACAAATAGATATATTAGATAAACAATAATTTTATCGGCACTAAATTATCAATTTAATATAGTTACCCACACTAAATAGACTAGACAAAAACTGAACAAAACCAAAAAAAAGAAGCTATTTAATAGTGTTTCAAGCGAAATCAAACACAACTAGACAATATTTTATTAAAAATTCAATAGAAGAATACTATTTATGAATTTCGTGTTTAAAGAATGAAATCAGCATTTTAAAAAAAACTTCTTTGTAGGACATTTTACAATGCTGGAAGCTTAAATTTCAGCAATAAACTCAGTAAGGTTGTCATTGCGTTCTAGGTTTAGTTTTTTTCTTAGACGATAACGTGAAGTATGGACACTTTCTATAGAGATCCCTAATAAGGAAGACATTTCCTTACTGGAGAAATTAAGCTTTACTAATGCGCACAATTTAAGATCTGTCTGACTCAAAGAGGGGTAGTTGTCCTTTAAATTTTTATAAAAACTTTGGTTGATAGCTGTAAACCTAGCTTCAAATTCTTTCCAGTTACTAGTTGGACTCCCCTGAGCAGAACTAATGATTCTATTGATTGCTGGCACATCTAGGTTTTCTTTACTCTTCCCTATAGTATCCTTCATCTTTTTAATAAACTCTTCTTTCTCTATTAATTGCAAAGCAGAAGATGTTAACTCATTATTTTTTAGCTCTAAAATTTCATTCGCTTTTTGCAGTTCAACCGCTCTTTTTTCTTCCAACGATTGTTTCTCTAAGGTATGTTTACGCCTGATATTTCTAATCAAAAGAAAACTCAGAATTAAAATTGAAAAAATTACCACAACCATAAGCCATGACTTTAGCACCCAAAGCTTTTCTTCATTTTCTAAGTTGGTTATATGCTGTTCTTTTATAAGCTCTTTTTCTTTTTCTTTTTGAATTCTGTAGCGGTCATTAATTTCAAAAAGATGTTGATTGTTTTTACTTTGCCTACCAAAAATAGATTTGTCCAATTGGTTTGCTGCCTCTAAATGAAGAAATGCACTTTTATAATCTTTTGCATTCTTACTTATTAACGCCAAAGCTTCCTGGTCCACTAATTTGTAGTTGGAGTGATTGGTATGCACTTCCGTCAGTGCCAATGAGGTTTTAAAATACTTTTTACTAGTGGTCATATCTCCCATCATGTAATAAACCTCACCCAATAAATAATTTATAATAATAAGGTAAGATGGGTTTTCCTTTTCAAAAACTGTTCTTGCTTTATGTAGTCGATCAATAGCTAAATCATACTTTTTATCAACGGCATCTTGATATCCAATTTCAGCATCTAAATAACTAGATTTTGTTTGAAATTTTTTCTGGATAATGATACTACTATCAATGTATTTTCGTGCCATTACATTATTACCATTGGTTCTAAACAAATTAATTAATGAGAAATAATCTGAGAGGAGATAGTATTCTTTAAGCTCGTTTTTTTCAATGAGTGTTTTTTTAAGCTGTATGGAATGATTAAAGTCTTTTATCGCTTCATTGTCTCTCCTATAAAATAAATACAACCAACCCAAAGCTTGATAAATTTCTGCGCGTGCAAAATTATCTCCTTTTTTTTCGGATAATAATAAAGCATCCCAATACCCATCATAGGCATTTCCATAATCTAAACTATGCGCATAAAGATTAGATAATTCGTATAAACTTTTTATTAAATTGGTAGTATCATTTGTACTCCTATTATAAGATATACTTTTCTTATACAAAAGAATAGCGCTATCTGTATCTGTGTCCTTTAATAGTTCTGCTTTTTCAAAATATGAATCGGACTTAACAACTTCTTGAGCGTTAAGAACAAAACCAAAACCGTTTAAAACACATGTAATTATCAGTATTTTAAAATAGCTTTTCTTCATTTTGAGGAGATAATTCATCATAATATACCTGCTGATAGAAATTTTAGATTCAAAAATTGATTGAATATATGCAATGTCTAGTTCAAATGTTTTTAAAACTAGCACAAATTAATGTCTGTTGAGTTTTTGTCTAGTTAGATGATATCTTTAAATCCTTTAATAACTTGATATTTGTGTGATTATCAATGAAACATAGATTGTCGCTATTTTTTAAGATATCATAAATTTTAAACGTACAAAATTATGAAATAGTAACATTTAAAGGAAATTGAGAACTATATACTACTTCCCTAAAGATGTAGAGAAAAGTTCATAATCAATTTTAGAACTAAAAAAAAGGAAATTGTGCAGAACCAGTTTAAAATCTCATGTTTAGTTCGATGACATCACTCAAAATAGAAATCAGTTAAAAAAAACAACTATTAGTAACGCATACCATCCCTATGAAATACATCATAATCATTCTTGCCTTTTTCTCAATATTAGCAACAAGTTGTACAACCAAAGTTGCTCAAAATCTTACCGCAGATTTTAATTTTGATTGGCAATTTAAATTAGAAGATTCTGTATCCAACACCTATGATACAGATTGGCAAAAAATTAATTTACCACATGATTGGAGTATTGAGAATTCTCTTGATTCTATACATGGTGAAGGAGCAACTGGATATCTCTTAGGAGGCATAGGGCATTATAAAAAAGATTTTACGCTGAATCTAAATGATGATCAAGTAGCCTATATCGTATTTGATGGTGTTTATAATAATGCTACAATTAGCTTAAACAATACTGAGCTTGGCGATCATCCTTATGGATACTCCCCTTTTTATTATGATATTACTTCATCTCTAAAAAAAGAAATGAATACTATAAATGTAACTGTAGATCGCACCAGATATGCAGATAGTAGATGGTATACAGGTTCTGGAATCTACAGAAATGTAGCATTAATAACCAAAAACAAATTGCATATTCCGGTTTGGGGAACCTTTATTACCACCCCTAATGCTACAAAAGAATCTGCCACTATACAGATTGAAACCAGTATTAAAAACAATTATGAGGAGTCAAAAAACATAATAGTTACTACTGAAATAATAGATGCCAATCAAACTAAAGTTGGCAGCATAACTTCCACTCTGGATGTCGGAAAATCAAGCACTAAAAAAAATGCAGCTACTTTAAAAATAGACCAGCCTATGTTATGGGATGTAGACCAACCTCATCTATATACAGCCGTTACTAAAGTGATAGAAAATGGTAAAATTATTGAAACAGAAGAAACTGTATTTGGTATACGTAGTATAAAATTTGATGCACAAACTGGTTTTTATTTAAATGGAAAAAACAGAAAAATAAAGGGAGTTTGTTTACACCACGATGGCGGATTGGTAGGTGCTGCAGTACCAAAAGAAGTGTGGAGAAGGCGCTTAGAAAAATTAAAAGAAACAGGTTGTAATGCGATAAGAATTTCACATAACCCTGCGTCTAATGAATTCTTAGATTTATGTGATGAAATGGGCTTTTTGGTTCAAGATGAATTCTTTGACGAATGGGATAACCCAAAGGATAAAAGAAAAAACATGAATGAGCGTAGTGTTGATTACATTACGCGAGGTAATGCTGAGCATTTTCAAGAATGGGCAGAAAGAGATTTAAAAAATACAATCCTTTCGCACCGAAATCATCCTTCTATCTTTCAATGGAGTATAGGGAATGAAATAGAATGGACCTATCCTAGAAATGCAAAAGCAACAGGTTTCTTTAACAATATGGACTGGAGTGGAAATTATTTTTGGTCTGTACCTCCTAACACTATTGATGTCATAAAAGAAAAAATAAAAACCCTTCCTAAAGAGCAGTATGATATTGGCGCTACGGCACAAAAACTAGCAAAATGGACCAAAGAATTAGACACTACGCGTTATGTGATTGCAAATTGTATTTTACCTTCTTCTAGTTATGAATCTGGTTATGCTGATGCATTAGATATAATTGGATTCAGCTATCGTAGGGTTATTTATGATTATGGCCACGAAAACTATCCTAACAAACCCATTATGGGAACTGAGAATTTGGGACAATGGCATGAGTGGAAAGCAGTATTAGATAGGCCGTTTATTTCTGGCACTTTCTTATGGACAGGAATTGATTACTTGGGAGAATCTAATGGCGGATGGCCTAAAAAAGGAACACCAAGCGGACTCTTAGATATTGCAGGTTTTGAGAAACCTTCTTACTATATGTTTAAATCTTTATGGAATGACACCCCTTCCATCTACATTGCAACACAAACAGAAGAAAAATCTAACTATAAAACTATACCTAATGCGAATCCTATAGAAAAGAAAAAGGATGCTTGGAAGAAAGCACTTTGGGTATGGCAAGAAGTAAATGAACATTGGAACTACGAGAATGGTCAAGCCACCATTGTAGAAATCTACTCTAATTGTGAAGAGGTAGAACTTTTCTTAAACGAAGACTCTTTAGGAATAAAGAAGCTAACGGAATTTGAAGATCACATATATAAATGGGCAGTACCCTTTAAAGAAGGCACTTTAAAAGCTGTTGGTCTAAAAAATGGACAAAAAGTTGAAACTTTTATAAGAACAACATCAAAACCTGAAGCATTAACTTTAGTTGGAGATAAGCACCAATTAAAGGCAGATGGCTATGATACTGCCCATATTGTACTACAAATTACAGACAAAGACGGAAACGCTATTAAAACAGAAAATCAAAAAATTAGTTTCACCGTCTCTGGTGGTGCAAAAGTGTTAGGTGTAGATAATGGCGCTATGACCAGTACTCAAGATTTTAATGGTACCGAAATCACAACAGATAAAGGCCGCGCGCTACTAATTATCCAATCTATAAAAAATAGTACCGTACCTATATTTTAATTAAAGCAAGTTCTAGCGCACTAGAGAGCAACGAAATAACAATAACTATCCAATCTAACAACAAACAATAAAATGAAAAAAAACACCTTTTTTTTAGTATCAATATTCTGTAGTTTAGCATTCACAGCATGTGAAGATGCTAAAAAATCTGAAACCCAAACAGACATGAAGGAACAAGAAATCACAATCACAGAAGAACAGATAGACGAGTTAGGAATCACCAACAAAGACTTCCTAAGTGCAGCCTCTAAACGCGCTTTACAATGGCCAAAAGACCTTGGAAATGAATGGTTTATAGAATTTTCTAATCTAAAGCCATTAAAAGGAGATTTGGCCTATGAAGAAGGTGTGGTTAGAAGAGACCCTAGCGCTGTAATTAAAGAAGATGGTAAATTCTATGTTTGGTATAGTAAGAGTACAGGACCTTCTCAAGGCTTTTCTGGAGATATAGAGAACGATAAGGTTTTCCCTTGGGATCGTTGTGACATCTGGTATGCCACTTCTGAAGACGGAGAAACTTGGAAGGAAGAAGGTTTAGCAGTACCTAGAGGAGAAAAAGGAGCTTATGATGACCGTTCTGTATTTACTGTTGAAATCATGAAGTATGAGAACAAATATTACTTATGTTATCAAACCGTAAAATCGCCTTACAACGTACGAGTTAAAAATCAAGTTGGTTTAGCTTGGTCAGAATCGCCAAATGGCCCTTGGATAAAAAGCGAGGAACCTATCTTGAGTCCGGCAGATAATGGCATTTGGAAAGGGGAAGAACAAAATAGATTCTTAGTAGAGAAAAAAGGAGATTTTGATAGTCATAAAGTACATGATCCATGCATTATTCCTTACAAAGGAAAATTCTACTTATACTACAAAGGAGAGCAAATGGGAGAAAAAATCACTTTCGGAGGAAGACAAATTCGCCATGGTGTCGCTATTGCAGATAACCCGTTAGGTCCTTATGTAAAATCTCCTTATAACCCTATTAGCAATAGTGGTCATGAAATTTGTGTATGGCCGTATAATGATGGTATTGCTGCCTTAATTACAACAGACGGTCCTGAGAAAAACACCATACAATGGGCACCAGATGGTATAAATTTTGAAATTATGTCAGTCATTCCAAGTGTTTCTGCGCATGCCATTGGTTTAGATAGAACGGCAGATAACGAAAAAGAACCTACAGAAATCTTACGATGGGGATTATCGCATGTGTATAACAATAGTGATTACCAAAGCATCATGAGTTTTACGTCTGCTAGAAAAACTACGCATGCAGCAAAAGGAGAGAAATCTAAATAATATCAATTATTTATAAATGAAGAGGAACATATTTAACAATGTTCCTCTTTTTTTTTACCCCTTATAATTAACGAAATAATAGTAGCTTTGTATTCAAATGTTTCTCGATGATTAAACCTAAGGCCGATTTAAAATCTGAATACAATGTTCCTAATTTAGAACGAGGATTACTCGTCATTGAATTACTAGCCACTAAAAAAAACGGATTAACCTTAGCTGAGATTACAGAAACGCTAGCGCTTACCAAAACATCTGCATTTAGAGTGGTAAGTACGCTTATCTTTAAAAATTACCTCCAGAAAAACGAGACCACAAAAAAAATTACCTTGTCTCGGAAAATGCTTACTATGGGTATTTCCGCAATGACAGAGCAAAGCATCGTTGAAATGTCTATAGATGTAATGCGCGCCCTAAGAGATGAATTAAAAGAGTCCGTAATGCTAGGGATACTACTAGGCGATAAAGGCACTATTTTGGAACAAGTCTCTTCATCTTATCCTGTAAAACTATTTGTAGAACAAGGCACCCAGTTTAGTCTACATAGTTCTGTTGGCGGTAAATCTATATTAGCCAATATGCCGCAAGAAGATTGTAATGCAATTCTCAAGAAACTAACACTGACAAAATTTACTAAAAACACTATTACCTCAAAAAAAGAATTTAAAAGTACCTTACTTGAGGTAAAACAAAAAGGCTACGCTATTGATAATGGCGAAGACATTCAAGGTATTCATTGTATTGGCGCCCCCATTTATAATGAATCTGGTTACCCTGTTGCTGCACTTTGGATTACTGCTCCCCATGGGAGATTACCGCATGAAGAATTTGACTCAAAAGGAAAAATCATAGCGCAATATGCCCTAGATATCTCTATAAAATTGGGCTATATCTCTCAATAAGCAAACTCCATAAGCCAAACCCTTTGGCTCTTATTTTAAAAAACACTTCTTTTTAAATCAGTCTTTTCTTTAAACTGTTTTGAAAGGCTAAACAGCATCGTCCAAAATTTTAACAATTTAGCTACGATCTATGCATTTTTATAAGCTTGTTGTTTTATAAATAATTGTATATTTGTTTCAAATATGAAACTAGTTTATTATTTGAAACAATAAATTTAATGAAAGCAACCATATACGAAGGCAATAAAACCTTTACAGTTATTGACAAAGAAATTGAACAACCTAGCAATGATGAAGTTCGAATTAAAGTAGCGTATTCAGGCGTTTGCGGCACAGATGTGCACATTTACCATGGTATGATGGATAAGCGCGTTGCTATGCCACAGACTATTGGACATGAGATGTCTGGAACTATTGATGCCGTAGGTGCAGATGTTACTGGCTTTTCTATTGGAGAAAAAGTAGTTGTACGCCCCTTAGATGATAGAAAAGTAAAAGCATCTGATAAAGGATTTAATCACATCTGTGAAGAATTAAAATTTATTGGAATAGACAGCCCGGGATCAATGCAACAGTATTGGAACGTTCCTGCTTTTGTACTTCATAAATTAAAAGCGGAGACCGATTTAAAATTAGCAGCCTTAATAGAACCCCTATCTGTTGCCACACATGATGTGCGCAGAAGTGGTTTAGTCAAAGGAGAAACTGCCGTAGTTTTAGGTGGCGGTCCTATTGGCTTATTAGTAGCCATGGTCGCTAAAGAAGTAGGTGCACAAGTAATTATATCTGAAGTAAACCCTAAACGTATTGCAAAAGCAAAAGAATTGGGGTTTGATGCTGTGAATCCTCTTGAATTAGATTTAGTCGAATACGTAAAAAGCAAGACAGAAAACAGACGTGCAGATGTGGTTTTTGAAGTAGCTGGCGTGCAGCCTGCTTTAGATGTCATGTGTGAAGTAGCGGGTATAAGAGGAAGAATTTTAATGGTGGCCATCCATGGAGAGAAAAAACCAGTAGATCTCTTTAAGTTTTTCTGGAAAGAACTAAGCTTAATAGGCGCTCGAGTATACGAAAAAGAAGATTATGAAAAAGCCATTGAACTCATCACTGCAAATGAACTGCCATTTGAACAAATGATTACTGATGTGCAGCCATTAACAAACATTCAACAAGTTTTTGAAAATATAGATAACAATCCTGACGGTTTAAAAGTATTAATGGATTGTCAATTATAACACACAAACAATGAGCATATTAGAGAGTTTTAGCCTTAATGGCAAAGTAGCCCTTGTAACGGGTTGTAAGAGAGGAATAGGAAAAGGAATGGCTTTAGCATTAGCTGAAGCGGGTGCAGATATTATTGGTGTTTCTGCTACATTAGAAGCTAGTGGTAGTGCTGTAGAAAAAGAAGTTACTGCACTTGGTCAAAAATTTAGCGCCTACCAATGTGATTTTTCAGATAGAAAAGCCCTTTATAATTTTATAGCGAAGGTGAAAGAAAACCATCCTACCATAGACATTCTGGTCAACAATGCAGGTACTATTTTAAGAACTCCTGCCGCAGAACACCCAGATGATATGTGGGATAAAGTTATCGAAGTTAACCAGAACGCCCAATTTATTTTAACCCGAGAAATAGGCAAAGACATGATTGCTCGTGGATCTGGAAAAATAGTTTTTACAGCCTCATTATTAACCTATCAAGGTGGAATTACGGTACCAGGTTATGCAGCTAGTAAAGGAGCAATTGGCCAAATGATTATGGCATTTGCTAATGAATGGGCTAGCAAAGGTGTTAATGTAAATGGTATTGCTCCAGGATATATTTCCACAGACAACACTGAAGCTTTACGTAATGACCCTGAACGCGCTAAATCTATCTTATCTCGTATTCCTGCGGGTAGATGGGGAGAACCTAAAGATTTTGCAGGACCTATTGTTTTCTTGTGCTCTAAAGCATCAGACTACATGCATGGATCTATTACCCTTGTAGACGGGGGTTGGATGGGAAGATAAATTTAATTTAAAAAAAAAGGTATACAGTGCATCATCGGTACATAAAAATAATACTAATTCTGCTAGGCTTTTTTAAGGTGAGTTTTTTGACTGCTCAGCAGCAACCAAATATTGTGTTTATCTTATCCGATGATGCGGGCTATGCTGATTTTGGCTTTCAAGGAAGTAAAGAATTTAAAACTCCTGAATTAGACAAGCTTGCTAAAAAAAGCATCAAATTTTCTCAAGCGTATGTAAGTGCTGCCGTTTGCGGCCCTTCTAGAGCAGGCATCTTAACTGGAAAATACCAACAAAAATTCGGCTTTGAAGAAAATAATGTTCCTGGTTACATGAGTACATCCGGTCTAGTAGGCGATGAAATGGGTTTGCCTTTAGACCAAATTACGATTGCAAATTATTTGCAAGATCTAGGTTATAAAACAGCACTTTTCGGAAAATGGCATCAGGGAAATGCAGATCGTTTTCATCCCACAAAACGTGGTTTTGATGAATTCTATGGATTTAGAGGTGGTGCCCGTAGTTATATGCCTTACGATGATTCTAATCCATTGAGCAAAAACGAAGACCGATTAGAAAGAGGGTTTGGTAACTTCTTAGAACATGAAGGGTATCTTACCGATGAACTGGCTCATGAAGCTATTTCATTCATCAACAGAAATAAAAAACATCCATTTTTTATCTATTTATCTTTTAATGCAGTACATACTCCTATGGAAGCTACTGCTGAAGATTTAGAGCAGTTTCCTCATTTAAAAGGAAAACGAAAAACATTGGCAGCAATGACCTTAGCCATGGACCGTGCTATTGGTACAGTTTTAAAAGAACTTGAAACTCAAGGGCTTTCAAATAACACATTAATTGTTTTTACAAATGACAATGGCGGACCATCAGACGCTAATGATTCTGACAATAGTCCGTTAAGTGGTACCAAAGCAAATCATTTAGAAGGCGGTATTAGAGTGCCTTTTTTAATGTCTTGGCCCAAACAATTACAAAAAAATAAAAATTACAACTACCCTATTAGCACCTTAGATCTTTTCCCTACTTTTTTATCCGCTGCAAGCGGAAATAGTTCTGCGATGGAAGAATTGGACGGTGTTAACCTTTTGCCCTATTTAAAAGAAGAAAATACCGAAAGACCACATGAGCTACTTTACTGGAAAAAAGAAAACAGAGCTGCTATTAGAAATCAGGATTGGAAATTAATTCGGTTTCCTGATCGGCCTGCTGAACTTTACAATATACAGGAAGATATTTCTGAAACTAATAATGTAGCTGCGGCACATCCGGAAAAAGTCAGAGAACTTTACAAACAACTATTCACCTGGGAATTAACATTGGAGCGCCCTCTTTGGCAGTTACGCCGAGAATTTGAAGGAAAAGCTGCGAAACGAATGGATGCTTTTAGAAAAACGAATACAAAACAATAATACCATACACTATGTCATCAATACAAGAATATAAGCTCTTCATTAATGGAGAATGGAGAACCTCAACATCAGGAGAAACTATTGCTATTGTAAACCCTTCTACAGAAGAAATCGTGGCACGCGTTCAAAATGGAACTACAGAAGAAGCTATCGAAGCATTGCAAGCCGCTGAAAAAGCGCAAAAAGAATGGAAAAAATTACCGGCAAAAGAAAGAGCAGATCTTCTATATAAGTTTTCTAATGAGATTAAAGCTAATTCTGAATATTTAGCGCAATTACTGGTTAAAGAACAGGGAAAACTACTTAAAGTAGCGAGATTTGAAGTTGCAGTAGCCTCTTCTTTTATAGAATATGCTTGTGAAGGTGCTCGTAGAATTGAAGGTGATATTATTCCTTCTGATAATCCTAACGAACAAATTTGGATTCAAAAAATACCTAGAGGAGTTATTGTTGCTATTACCGCGTGGAATTTTCCATTGGCCTTAGCTGCTAGAAAATTGGGTCCAGCATTAATTGCAGGAAATAGTATCGTTATAAAACCAACTTCAGAAACACCATTAGCCACACTTGAGTTAGGAACTATTGCCAATAAAGTAGGTATCCCTGCAGGAGTTATCAACATTCTTACAGGACCAGGTAGAGCTATGGGTAATGCGTTAGTTGAAAGCCCTATTACCAAAATGGTCACCATGACTGGCTCTACTCCTGTAGGACAACAAATTGCTAGGAATGCCGCTCAAAATTTAACCCATGTTCAATTAGAATTAGGTGGTAAAGCGCCCTTTATTGTATTTGAGGATGCCGATATTGATGCTGCTGTAGACGCGGCTTTGCATTCTCGTTTTGATAATTGCGGCCAAGTATGTACTTGTAATGAACGCATGTATTTACAGGAATCTATCTATGATGTATTTATGGAGAAATTCCTTAAAAAAGTCAGTGAAATAAAAGTGGGTGACCCAATGTTAGAAGATACTGATATGGGACCTAAAGTAAATGCCGCAGAGCTTAAAGCTATGGAGCATTTGGTTGCCGTTAGTGTACAAGAAGGCGCAACAATTGCTGCAGGTGGAAAAAAACCAGTAGGTACTCAATTTGAAAAGGGATATTGGTTTGAGCCAACGGTCTTAACCAATGTAACCCAAGATATGACCATTGTTCATGAAGAATCTTTTGGTCCTATTCTACCCGTATTAAAATTTAAAACTTTTGACGAAGTTATTGGGTATGCGAACGATTCTGAATATGGTTTGGCTGCAATGGTTTTTACTAATGACATGAATACCATTATGAAATGTAATGATGAATTAGAATACGGTGAAATATATGTAAATCGTGGTCATGGTGAGCAGCACCAAGGGTTCCATAATGGCTACAAATTATCTGGTTCTGGTGGTGAAGATGGCAAGTATGGCTTTGAACAATATATGGAGAAGAAAACATTTTACATCAGACACAAAGCTTAGCTAATAATCAATTGTATTTATAGACCTAAAAATGAGCACAGCAATTAAGAGTATTATATCAAAAATATTTAAGGTACCCTTACCAGAAGTATTGAATGATGCAAAACATGGTGACCATACCCATTTTGAATTAATAACCACCACCATTACTTTGGAAGATGGTAGTGAAGGAACCGGCTATACGTATACCGGAGGAAAAGGTGGCCATGCTATTAAAGCAATGATAGATCATGATTTCGCAGCGGCCATTTTAGGTAAAGATGGTACAGATATAGATGGCATCTATGATTTTATGGAGTGGCATATTCACTACGTTGGTCGTGGAGGGATAGCTTCTTTTGCCATAGCTACTATTGATATTGCACTCTGGGATATCAAATGTAAAAAAGCAGGACTTCCGCTATGGAAAATGGCTGGTGGCGCAGATAATACGTGTAAAGCGTATTGTGGAGGAATAGATTTACAATTTCCCATACCTAAGCTTTTAAATAATATGAAAACCTATTTGGCAAATGGCTTTAATGCTGTTAAAATAAAAATAGGAAGGGAAAATTTAGAAGAAGATTTAGAACGTATTAAAGCGGTACGAGAATTTATTGGTCCAGACGTAACGTTCATGGTAGATGCCAATTATTCTATGTCTATTGAAAAAGCAATTAAAGCTATTGAAGGTTTTAAAAAATATAATATCACTTGGTTTGAAGAACCCATTATTCCTGATGACTATAAAGGGTTTGCTGAAATAGCCGAGAAAACGGGATTCCCATTAGCCATGGGAGAAAATCTGCATACTATTCATGAATTTGAATATGCTTTTGATCAAGCAAAATTATCCTTTATTCAGCCAGATGCTTCTAATTGTGGTGGAGTTACGGGTTGGCTTAAAGCCGCACGTTTGGCAGACCAACATGGTATTCCTGCTTGCTCTCATGGTATGCAAGAACTACATGTAAGTTTAGTTTCTGCACAACCAAACGCGGGATGGTTGGAAGTTCATAGTTTCCCTATTGATGCATATACCACCAGACCACTCGTAGTAGAAAATTACCGTGCAGTAGCCTCTAACGAGCCTGGAACAGGGGTGGTTTTTAATTGGGAAAAACTAGCACCATATCAACAATAAAATAATCGTATGAAAGTGATAAAAAGTGATTTTGGAGTTATAGAAGATAAGAAAATAGCATTATTTACTTTAAAAAATGCTAAAGGTATGGTAGTCAAAATAACCAACTACGGGGCTACTATTACCTCCATACAGCTACCAGATCCTCATGGAGCACTGAAAGAAATTGTTTGTGGTTTTGATTCCTTAGAAGGCTATTTTTCTGAAGCATATAAAAATAACTCCCCTTATTTTGGAGCTACTGTGGGCCGATATTGCTCTCAAATAAAAGATGCTAAATTTAGTCTAAATGGTAAAACATATGATTTAGCAGATAATTGTGGACCTAACAATTTACATGGTGGCGTTGTTGGTTTTGATAAAAGAATTTGGAGTGTCACCACCAAGGATGCCGATGCAGCTTCTATTACGATGTCTTTACAGAGTAAAACTATGGAAGAAGGTTTTCCAGGAAACGTAAACATAAGTGTTTCGTTTACATTGACAGACCATAATGAGCTAAAAATTAAATACTTGGCCACACCTGATGAAGATACTCCGTTATCGCTCACTAATCATACCTATTTTAATTTATCCGGCTTTTCTGAGAGCGTAGAAAGTCATACCGCGCAAGTGTATACCAACAAGCGTTTAGCGTTGGATGAAACTGGTGCCGCTATGGGAAAAATAGTCAATGTAGAAGGGCAACCTGATGATTTACGAGAAGAAAAACGTATTGGAGCTGTTCACGAAGCCATAAATGATGGCTTTGAACATTTTTATGTTTTTGATGAAGAAGAAGCCCTAAAGAAAGTAGCTTCAATTGTTGATAGTCAGAAACTAGTACGTTTAGATGTTTATTCTACAGAGCCTTGTATGCTTTTGTATACGGGAAAATACACCTCAGATGATTTGAAAAGAGAAAATGGAATTCAATATGGAAAATATAGAGGATTCTGTTGCGAAACGCATCGATATCCTAATGGGCCTAATATTGAAGGTTCTCCTAAATCGATTACCAAAGCTGGCGAAAATTTCACGAGCACGACGGTATTCAAATTTTCATTTTAATGATAACTAATTAACTCAAAAAATAACCAATTATGACAGAAGGAGTTTTACTGGCAATTTTTGCCGGACTAATGCTTGGGCTTTATGCCTTACCTGAAAAGTTTACAAAGGGCTTTAAGTATGAAAACACATGGAGTTTATTCTTTTTACTCACCATGTTTGTGGTACCCATCATTGCATCGGTTACTTTAATTGATGGCTTTGTTTCCATATTCAGTAATATGCCTACAGACATCTGGATAAAAATGGGCCTTACTAGTTTTCTATGGGGTGTAGGGGTTATGATGTGGAGTAAAGCCATTAATCATATTGGTCTTTCTTTAGGTTTCTCCCTTTTTATCGGTACTATTATTTTAGTTGGCTCTGTATTACCATTTATTGAAGATGGTTTGCCTCCTACCAACAAATTAACAACTATACTATTAGGGCTCTTCGTTGTATTAATAGGAATATTTGCTAATGGTAAAGCAGGTTTTATTAGAGAAAAGGTAGAAAAAGATAACCAAGAGAATAGCTCACAAAAAGGCTCCATGGCTACTGGTATTTTAATTGCAGTTATTGGAGGTTTACTCGCCACTGGATTCAGTTATGCCAACGCAGCGGGTAGACCTTATTTGCATGAAGCTAGTCAGGCTGCAGGAAATGCAGAATGGGTAACCGCAGTTGCCGTAATGTTTCCTATATTTATAAGTGGTGGTTTAGTAATGACCGCCTATTTTCTTTGGCAACTGACGACCAAAAAAGCATGGGGAGATTTTAAAACACCTGCTTTTGGCAAAAACTTTGTACTTATACTCGTCATGGCCTTCTTTCATTATGCCGCTTCTGCCCTATTTGCATTTGCAGCCTATAAATTAGGTGCATCAGGAAATACCGTTGGTTACGCCATATTTAATACCTCTTGTGTGGTAACAGCTATTATCAGTGGTATTATCACCAAGGAATGGGTTAAAGCTTCGCCGAAGGCACGGAAATTCTTATATGTTGGTTTAAGCTGTATGGTAATAGGTATCGTCATTGTTGCTTACAGCAATAGCTTAGCATAATCCTACCTTAAAAAACATTATTTAAAGAAAGCCAAATCATTTTTGATTTGGCTTTCTTATTACTTATTATTCCGGTTTATAAACCCGAATCCAATCTACACGCATAATTGTATTTTCTTCATTAGTCACCGTAGGGTCTGTTAAAAAATTTATTCCTTGAGTTTCTCTCCAAGACTGTGCTGCAGCGCTAATAATCATATGCATCGGCTTAGTAAAACCTGCTCCATTAGTATAGTTTTCAGGATCTATTTCTGCAATGGGTGTTTTACGTACTTGAACGCCATCTACATAATAAAATAAATTCCAAGGGTCCTCCCATAATACTCCATACTTATGATAATCTTCTGACCAAATAGTATTATTACTGTCGGCATACCAAGTTTCAGGACACGTTGGTTGATAAACTTAAAACGGTTCTCGAATAAAAACATGATGACTCAAATGAAAGCGTTTTTAGAAATAATCATTGCTTTTAGTCCTGAAGGCTTCTAAATAATCTATCTCCTCCGTAGAAGTATCGTATACTTATTATCAAAACCCTAAAAGCATTGCCCATCGTGATATTTTTATTTTTCATCTTAAGTTTTATAACAACTGAAGATCTTAAAAATTAAATCATACCGTGAACGACTCTACTAGACAAAAACAGAACTAAAAAAAAGAGTTTAGTCGTTTTATATAAAACTCCTAAACTCTAAACTATCTAACACTAAAACTAACTATATCTTATAATTGGAATATCTTATCTAAAGCCATCCATTTTTCGCCTTTTTCTGCCCATGGCAATTCTTGCTGATAATCCCACATGAGATTTTCCCATTCTTGTACTTTTGGGTTTTGAGCATCCATTGCCGCTTTTTTATCAGGATTAAAAGTTTCATTCACTTCCATAATCATAAACATTCTATTGCCTGTTAAATAGATTTGCATGTCTACAATACCCGCGTCCTTAATGCTTTTTGTAATTTCAGGCCAAGCTTTTCCTTCCGCATGGTAGGCTTTATATTCCGCTATTAATTTAGAATCATCTTTTAAATCGCAAGAATAACAATATCTCTTTACACTCATAAGTTCTATTTTTTTGATGCATTAAAAGTTACATAACCGTAGATGGTCACAACAACCAAACAGATGAGTGGTAGAATAAAAGAAAAATTAACTTCAGGAATAAAACCTAAAACTTGAACGTCTGAAAAACCAGGACCGCCCCAATCTAATATACCCCCTTGTAAAACGGGCATTAATGCACCTCCTACAATAGCCATAACTAAACCTGCGGAACCAATCTTTGCTTCGTCGGCCATATCCTTTAAGGCGATACCATAAATGGTTGGAAACATAATGGACATAAATAATGAAATACCTACTAAAGAATACAGCCCAATTTCTCCTGGCAATAAAATAGCTCCCGCAGAAAAAACAACCCCTCCAAGTCCAAATAACATTAGAACCTTAGACGGATTCATGGTTTTCATTAATCCAGTACCTATCCATCTTCCTGATAAAAATATAATCATAGCGGCTACATTATACCACGTTGCCGTTAATGCCTGATCTTCTGGTAAACTTTCATTGATATTATCTACATATTGAAAAATATAAGTCCAACACATAATTTGAGCCCCTACATAAAATGCTTGTGCCACTACCCCAAAAATGTAATTTTTATTGGCAAACAATTTTTGAAACGATGCTGAAAGTGACATTTTATCTGCATCTACTGTTTTAGGTATTTTAGTACATAAAATGACTCCCATAATAACCAACACCACTAAACCTAAAATAATATAAGGAACACTAATTACACTTAAGTCATTTTCTCTCACCACAGCTTTTGCACTGGTAGATAGAGTATCGTACACCAATTCTCCTGCTTCATTTTTATCATCGGAACGCAATGCAGAAATAACAAACTGTTGCGCAACAATCATCCCTATTAAAGAACCTATAGGATTAAAAGCCTGGGCTAAATTTAAACGTTGCGTTGCTGTTTCTTTATCTCCTAAGGATAAAATTAAGGGATTAGAAGTGGTTTCTAAAAATGCCAAACCGCAGGTAATTACCCAAAGCGATATTAAAAAATAATTAAATTCTTGAAGAGCTGCTGCCGGATAAAATAAGAAAGCGCCAATAGCATATAGTGTTAAACCTAAAATTATTCCGGCTTTATAACTGTATTTTCTGATAAATAACGCTGCTGGTAAGGCCATAAAAAAGTATCCAAAATAAAATGCAAATTGTACCAAAGAAGCTTGCATATTAGATAGTTCGGGCATCACTTTTTTAAATGCAGAAACCATAGGATTCGTTAAATCATTGGCAATACCCCATAATGCAAATAAAGAAGTAATGATAATAAAAGGAAATAATAACTCTCGTTTTACAACTGGCGTATTTTTAGACTGACTCATATGTGGGTTGATTAATTTTAAAATCAAAAATAGAAATGACAGGGGTGCTTCAAGGCGATAAGCGTCTTAAATCATAACACAAATGTCTTTTAATCTTATTCTGTGAGTAGTGATCTATCCAAATGCACGTATCCGCCATCTACGGTAATAAATTGCCCAGTAGTATGTGATGATTTCTCTGAGATGGTAAACAAACATTGATCTGCGATTTCCGCAGGCATGGTCATTCTATTTTCTAAAGGAATTTTCTTTACAATAGCATTCAATTTCTCTTCGCCGTTTTCTAAGGTTTTTATCCAAGCATCATAGGCAGGTGTCCAACTTTCTGCAATAACTATAGCATTAGAACGAATTCCGAATTTTATTAAATCCACAGCCCATTCACGAGTTAGACCAAAAACACCTCCTTTAGAAGCGGCATAGCCAGATGTTCCTCCTTGCCCCGTAAGCGCAACTTTAGAACCTATATTTAGAATATTTCCTTTTGTTTTTTTCAACATCGGAAGGCAGTATTTAGTCATTGCAAAATAACTTACCATATTTAGCTTTAAAGAGTACATAAAATCATCAATAGAAGCATCTAAACCTGCACCATCATTTACGCCTACATTATTAATTAGCGCATCGATTTTACCGTATTTATTTTCTATTTTTTTAACTGCTGCTTCAATCTGAACAGCATCCGATAAATCTGTTTTTACAAACAACGCATCAATCCCCTTTTCTTGTAATTCTTTCTCGTATCCAAACCCTCTATCATTACGACAAACAATTACCGGAATTGCACCTTCTGCAGCCAAATGTTGAACTATAGTTTCTCCTATGCTTCCTTTTATACCTGCAGCACCAGTGACTACAATGATTTTATCTTTTAACTTCAAATCCATCTGCTATATTTTATAAATTGTAAAACTTTATGGCATTCAAGCCCATAATTTTGACCTGATCTTCCTCTGGCAACTGCGCAATAAAATTGGTCACTATTTCTTTTACCTTTTGATAATTTCCTGCCACTAAACATACGGGCCAATCAGAACCAAACAGTAATTTATCAGCTCCAAAAGCATCTAACACCCATTGCATATAGGGTTGTAATTGTTCTGGTTTCCAAGTGTTATAATCTGCTTCGGTAATCATCCCTGAGAGTTTACAAAACACATTAGGCTCTTTTCCGATAGCCTCCATAAGCACTGCCCAACCTTCAAAAAAACCATCTTTGATATAGGGCTTTGCAATATGATCTATAACAAAATTGATTTTCGGAAACTTTTTCACAAATTCTAAAACAGCTCCTAATTGATGAGGAAATACAAGAATATCATACGTAAAATTATACTGCTCTAATTTTAAAATTCCGTTTAAAAAATCGGGTCTCAATAAAAAATTATGATCTGCCTCTCCTTGAACTACATGGCGAAAACCTTTAACAATAGGAAACTGATGGTAATGTTTTAATACCTCTTCAATATCATCGGCTCTAAAGTCTACCCAACCCACAATTCCTTTTATAAAATCGTTCTTAGAAGCCAAATCCATTAAAAAATCGGTCTCTAGTGTACTTTGGTTTGCTTCAACTGCCACGCACCCATCTATACCGTTTTCAAAATAGGTTTTCTTAAGACTTGCTGGCATAAAATCTTTTCTGATTACGGCCATGTCATCGTCTATCCAACTATGTTTTTTTGGTTCGTATTTCCAAAAATGTTGATGTGAATCTATAATCATATCGCTTTCTTACAAGGTGTTTAAATACGCTTTTACTCCTATTTTATCTATTGCTAATAAGGCTTCTGAAATATACTTTACCAAACCAGGATACTGGCTCAGATCTGTTCCCACAATAGCACTATTAGAAAGTACATTCTGCACTAAATCATCTATAGTTTGCTCCTCTTTGGTCACCTTTCCCCATTCTTGGCTAAAGAAGTCTAGAACCTTTACATCATCATTCACTGCTATTTTATCGCCCTTAAAATCTCCTTTATAAAAGCGTATCATACACGCTAAAGAAAAGGCTATTCTTTTTGGAAAAACGCCCTTCAGTTGCGTATACTCTATAAAAGCAGGTAGCAAACGTGCTTGAAATTTAGAGGTACTATTCAGCGAAATTGCAATTAGGAAATGTTTTAATGTTGGGTTCTTAAAACGATCTATGACCGAATTTATAAATGCATCTATTTCTGCTGTAGAAAAATTGCTAAGTGTAGGTTTTATTTCGGTAGAAAGTACTTTCATCACATGATTACAAACTACAGAATCGTCCATACTTTCTTTTACCGTGCGTAAGCCTGCTAAATAGCCAACAGGCACCAAAGAAGTATGTGCTCCGTTTAAAATACGGACCTTCATTTCTCTATATGCCGATAAATCTTCTACAAACTGTACGTTTAGATTTGTTTGTGCAAAAGGTAGTTCTGCTTTTACTATAGATGGTGCTTTAATGACCCAACTATGATAATCTTCACCAGCTACCAGTAATTCATCTTTAAAACCTAGTTGGTTTTCAATAGCTTCTTTACGATCCTCAGGAAAACCTGAAACGATCCTATCTACCAAAGTACTACAGAAATAGTTATGTTTTTCTATCCAAGCCGCAAACTCTTTTTCTAAATTCCAATGTTTTGAATATTGGAGAACTGTACTTTTCAAAGCCTCTCCATTGTTTTCTATAAGTTCACAGGGCAATAAAATACAGCCTTTATCTACCGCGCCGTTAAAAAAATTAAATCGGTGGTATAACCATAGTGTTAATTTTGCAGGAAACTCATGCGGAGGAAAATCTGTTTGTTTATCATTCTCCGAAAATTTTATTCCTGCCTCTGTGGTATTAGAAACAATAAACCGCATTTCTGGTTGCTCAGCTAATTGTAGGTATTTATCCCATTCTGTATAAGGTTGGATAACATCACTCACAGATTCTACTAAGCTTACTTCTGAAACTAACGTTCCATTACGGACCCCATCTAGCGCAACATGAAACAAACCATCCTGAGCTCTTAACGCCTTATAATCACCACGTTCTGTGGGTTTAACCACCACAACACTTCCATTAAAATCAGTAGTTTTATTTAAAACATCAAACATCCAATCACAAAAGGCTCTTAAAAAATTTCCTCCTCCAAATTGTAGTACTTTCACTGGGTGAGTAATTGGTTTATTTGCTGTAGTTCTATCTAATATTTTCATTTTCACTGCCTTTTTTTCTACTATCATCGTGCGTTTACTTTTCTTTAAACTGAAAAATAATTTATAAAGAGACTCCTCTTTTCCAAGGAATAAAGTCGTTATTCCCATGTAGTACGGCTTTTGACGCAAACTCACCGCTTGCTACTTTTATAATATGTTCTAATATTTTTTCACCCATAGTCGCTATGGTATCTTCTCCGCTAATTACAGTACCTGCGTTGATATCAATAATATCATTCATACGTTCGTATAAATTTGTATTACTAGACATTTTCAAAACAGGAGCTACGGGGTTTCCTGTAGGTGTCCCTAAACCTGTTGTAAAGACAACAATATTGCATCCAGACCCTACTAGACCTGTTGTAGACTCTACATCATTACCTGGGGTACACAGTAAATTTAATCCGGGTTTGGTCACCTGTTCCGTATAATCTAAAACTGCAACAACAGGAGAAGTTCCTCCTTTTTTAGCTGCACCGGCAGATTTCATGGCATCTGTTATCAAGCCATCTTTTATATTTCCTGGTGATGGATTATTTTCAAAACCAGAACCAACAGCCACAGCGGCAGCCGAATAGGCACGCATTAAGTTATAAAACTTTTTCGCGTCTTTTTCTGTCGCGCAGCGGTTAATCATTTCTTGCTCTACCCCGTTTAATTCTGGGAACTCTGCTAACACAGGACTACCGCCTAAGGCTACCAATAAATCTGAAGCATACCCCAACGCTGGATTTGCAGATATTCCTGAAAAACCATCAGAACCACCACACTCTAATCCTAGCACCAACTTACTTAATGGTGCTGGTTTTCGTTCTATCTCATTGGCCTCTATCAAGCCTAAAAAAGTAACTTTTACAGCTTCTTCTATAAAATGTCTTTCACTTAAACTTCCTTGTTGTTCTAAATAATGTACAGGCTTATCACCATCTATATTTAACGATTTTAATGCATTATGCAACATGGATATTTGGGCATTTTGGCATCCAAGACTTAAAATTGTAGCTCCCGCAACATTCGGGTTAGCAATATACCCCGCTAATAGCTTGCAAAGCGTTTCAGAATCTTGTCTAATACCTCCACAACCACCGTCATGTTTTAAAAACTTAATTCCGTCGACATTCGGGAACACCCTTTTTTTTGCCATTTCTTCATGGGTAGCAATTATAGGAGTATTTAAAAGCTTTTCTTTAGAAGCACCGGCCTTGTAATTGCGGATTAAGGCATCAGTATCTACGGCAAAATCTTTTTTAGTTTGATATCCTAGTTTCTCAGAAAGCGCTGCCTCGAGAACATCTATATTTCTATTTTCACAAAAAGTTAACGGTATTACTAACCAGTAGTTTGCGGTACCTACTTTAGTATCTTTTCTATGGTACCCCTTAAACGTGCTATTCTTAAATTTAGTAACATCTGGTGCTTGCCAAACAAACTGCTCTTTGGCAGCACTAAATGTTGCCGATGCATGTTTGACATTATCAACGGTAATAGCGGTACCCGAAAGAATTTCTTTGGTTGCTTTACCTATTAAAACGCCGTACATGAATAGCTCATCTCCTACGCTAAAATCATAAAGTGCAAATTTATGTTTCTGCTTTATAGGTTCTTTTAAAGTGACTTCTGTTCCTGCAACGGAAGTTACTAGCCCTTTTTCTAGGTTCGTAATCGCAACAATAATGTTGTCTTTCAAGTCTATTTGAACATAGCTTTTTTGCATCTATTTAACTAAAATTTACAGTGGCTTTAATTACGCCTGTTTCTGGTTTTAACCAACTATCAAAATTTTCAATCATTGCTGTAAACGGAACAGAATGTGTAATAAATGATGCCGTTGGAAATTGATCTAAAACATTAATAACATGCTCAAAATCTTCGGTTGTAGCATTTCTACTACACATTAAGGTCATTTCTTTTGCATGTATGGCAGGATGTGTATACGTAAGTTCTCCTTTAGATAAACCCACTAGAATAAACCTACCTCCGTGAGACATGTACGAAGGACACATTTCTAAAGCGCCTTTATGACCCGAAGCATCAAAAACTGCAGTACATAAATCTCCATTTGTAATTTCAGTAATTTTTGCCACAGGATCATTAGCAACGTTTACCACATAATCTACACCTATCTTATCTTTAGCATATTGCAAACGCTGCTCATTCATATCTAGGGCAATTACTTTTGCTCCTGCAATCTGTGCGAGTTTCATGATTCCTATTCCTATTGGTCCACAACCAACTACAGCCACTGTTTCTCCTGGAGTTATTTGCGCTCTGCGTATGGCATGTGCTCCAATAGCCAAAGGTTCTACTATAGCCATCTGATCATCAGATAAATTATTTGCTAGTAACAAAATATTGGTAGGAACTGTAATCATCTCTTGCATCCCTCCGTCACTATGCACCCCTAACACGCTTATATTTGTACAGCAATTTGTTTTACCATTGCGGCAAGCTATACATTTTCCACAGCTTATGTAAGGCATTACCACCACCTTATCTCCTGCTTTAATTCCACGCTCATTGGCACCAATCTCCACTACCTCTGAAGCCAATTCATGACCTAAAATTCGAGGATATGTAAAAAAAGCTTGATTGCCTCCATAAGCATGTAAATCTGTACCACAAATTCCTACTTTTTTTATTTTAAGCAAGGCTTCATTCTCTTTTCTAACAGGTGCCTCTTTTTCTTTTAAAAGAAATTCTCCTGGTTTTTCACAAACGATATATTTCATTAATGCGGTATTATAGGTGTTTGAAATTACTTTAAAGTTTGTTAATTCTATGTACAGATTTAACACGTGTAAAGTTCGATAATATCCGTTTTTCTAAAGATAGCAAATGATTTAAAAGCTAGAACATATGTATAGATTTTTAATCCGACACCAGACCTTTAAACCTTAAAACACTAATAAGCAGCTGCTTATAATTAAAGCTATCCATAAGCTCAAAAAATAACGAAAAGCGCATACATGTGCTTTATTTTAAAGTTACCTTTAAGATATAATCATCGGCTGTTAAGAATAATTGAGATTCATCTGTAGATAAAGCGCAATTTGCCGTCAGTACTCCCGTATGAATTCTAGCAATTGCAACTCCATTAGGATTAAAAACCCATACACCATCCGGACCAGTAGCAAATAGATATCCGTCATGATTTGTTTTCATCCCGTCTGGCAATCCCTTGTGTTTTTTATCACGATCTAGAGCCGTAACATCATAAAACAATCTTTTATCACTCACTGTTCCTGGTTGCGCAATTTTATAGGAATACCAAGCTGCTTTTTCAGGGTCAGAGGCAGCTACATAAAGTGTTTTCTCATCTGGTGATAGCGTTATGCCATTAGGGTATTTTATTTCTTTGTCAAGCAGTATTAGTTCTCCAGAAGTCAGCAAACAATATACCCCCTGAAAATCTAGCTCTTTTGTCACATCATTTATTCCATTAGGCAAACCATAAGGAGGATCCGTAAAATAAAGGTTGCCAAGCGCATCAAACACCCCATCATTTGGACTATTTAATCTTTTGCCTTCATATGTATCTACAATCATCTCATAGCTTTCTTTAGGAGAATCTATCGGTGCCTTCATTTTAGCAATTCGCCTCTCCCCCTGTTGCATCAGAATTAATTGATCTTTATAATACATCAAAGCATTAGAGCCAGCTTCCTTTCCTGTATAATTCTTTACATCATTTCCTGACGGGTGCAAATAGACACTCGTTTTTCCTTGAGCATCAATCTTAAAAACTTTACTATTTGGTATATCAGAAAACAAAAGATAGTCTCCATTTTCTATATACAGTGGCCCCTCCGTCCACGTAAAGCCATCTGCCAGAATTTCGATACTACTGTGTTTATCTATAACCAAATTACCTTCATCGGTCAAAATTTCAATAGAGAATTTAGCGGTTAACTCACTATTAGAAACAACTATAGCTTCTTTTCCATTCTTACAACTAGATAGGATGAGGACAACAATAAAGACACTTATACTTTTAGCAAACACTTGATCTATTTTTAGTTACACTTATTACATTACCAATTTGTAAAAGAACCATCACTACGGTGTAGTCTAGGAATTTCTACAGGAATAAATTCTGATTGTGCCGCTAAATCTTCATTGAATTCTACACCTAAACCTGGCGTATCTAAAACTTTATACCGAGGCCCTTCTAAAATATGTTGTAATGGGTAATACTCTGGTGCATTTGTGCCCATATATTGCGCTGGCGTATTCACCTCTTCTAACCAACTAAAGTTAGGGCAAGCTGCAGCCAAATGAATTGATGCCGCCGTACAAATAGGCCCTAACGGATTATGTGGCATTAGATCAATATAATGAGCTTCTGCCATTGCTGCCACTTTCATAGCTTCTGTAATACCGCCCACATTGCAAATATCAAGGCGAACATATTGCGTAATATTCTTCTCTATAAATGGTACAAATTGCCATTTGCTTGAAAATTCTTCACCGATAGTAAAAGGCACCGTTACAAGCTTACGAAGACTTTCATAGGCCTCTGGGCTCTCATCTCTTATAGGTTCTTCTATAAAATCTATTGTTCCCGCTGGCATCTTGCTGATAAATGAATACGTCTCTGCAGCATTTAAACGTGTATGATAATCAATACCTAAAGTAATTTGAGAACCAATCTCTTTTCTTAAATCGATGAGCCATTCTGATAATAGGGCTATTGATTTCCTGGATTCAAAGAGACCTTTATCTTCTTGTGATTCAAATTCTGCTGGTGCCAACCGAAGCATTGTCCATCCTTCTTTGACCAAAAGAAGTGAATAATCAAATAACTCTTCTTTCGTGGTAAAACGTACAGATGCAAAACAGTCTACATAATCGCGTTGTTTTCCTCCTAATAATTCATAAACAGGGACCCCTAGGGCTTTACCTTTAATATCATACAAAGCAATATCTATTGCAGATATTGCTGCAGCCAGTACGCGCCCCCCTTCAAAATATTGACCTCTATACATTTCTTGCCATAGGGCTCCAATTTGCCTCGCATCCTTACCAATTAAAAAAGCTTTGAAATGTTTAATGGCACCTACAACAGCAAGTTCACGTCCTGATAATCCTGAAGCGCCCCATCCATATATTCCAGAATCTGTTTCAACCTTAACTACCAATTGGCTACCGGATCCTACATTAATAGGATAGGTTTTTATATCTTTTATTTTCATAACTGTAAATTCTTAATTCTTTGATCTAGGAACAATACGCTCAACTTTGCCTACAATAAAAGTGTAACTTATAAAACCTAGTAAAGCTATAGCTCCGATAAAAAACAAGGCGGGCTTAAAATCCCCATCCTTAACCAAGTATCCAATAATAACAGGTACAACAATACCTGATAAACCACCTATAAAATTAAACGCACCACCCGTAAGGCCTATAAGCTTTTTGGGAGCCATTAATGAAATAAATACCCAAGCAATACTCGCCAAACCATTTCCAAAAAATGCAATAGATAAAAATAAAATCACCAGAAATGTATCATCTGTATAGTTTGCCCCTATAATTGCCGTAGAAAGCAACATTCCACATATGATAGGTAGCTTGCGCGCTATCTCAACAGTATAGCCTCTTTTTATTAAAAAATCTGAAGTAAACCCTGATAACAACACACCAAAAAATGCTGCTAGAAATGGAATTGAAGCTAAAAAACCGGACTCGAGAAAATCTAACCCTCTATATTTCACTAAATACGTTGGAAACCAAGTTAAAAAAAATATGATAATAGTACCCAAGCAAAATTGTCCTATATATAAACCCCAAAGTTTTCGATAAGAAAACACTTCCCTTAAATCTGACCAGCTAAATTTTTCTACTTGCTCTTTTTTATCCGTATCAGACACTCCGTCTATCAACCCACCACCTTCTGCAATATAGTCTATTTCTTCTTGATTCATGGTTGAATGTTCTTTAGGATCTCTGTATAGAACATACCAAAGCACAGCCCAAACTAAACCTATAGCTCCTGAAACATAAAACAATCCTCGCCAACCTAGATAACTCTGAATAGCCGTCAAAACTGGTGTTAAAAACGCAAGCCCTAAAAATTGACCTGACGTATAAATTGCGATGGCAGATGCGCGCTCTTTTTCAGGAAACCAACGCGTAACAATAACATTATTGGTAGGGTATGAAGGTGCCTCAAAAATACCGATGGTAGCCCTTAACCCCAATAAACTACCAAACGAATTAGCCATTCCCTGAACCAAAGTAGCTATAGACCATAATGCCATAATCACAGAATACAAGACTCTAGTCTTTATTTTATCTGCCATAAATCCTCCAGGGATTTGTAAAATAGCATACGTCCATGCGAAAGCAGAGAAAATAAATCCCATTTGAACAGATGATAAATCTAAGTCTTCACTTAAGGCAAAAGCTGCAACAGAAATGTTACTTCTATCTAAATAATTTATAACTACCGTTAAAAAGACCATGGCTAAAATACCATATCTCTTATTCGTTTTCTTGCTGCTTTGTTCTTTTTGCATCTGTTATTTTGTATTGCTGCGCGAACCACTAAAACTTTAAAAAGTAATGGATTAGCTGCCTAAAAAAATGATTTTCATAAGTTGAAGTACAGAGGTAAGAAAAAATATAGTTAGTTTGTAGCAAACTATTTTTTAGGGACACAACATATGTTCAAAAGACTACAACATATGGAATAAAGAAACAGATCTGCCTTATTAAATATATTTTAAAACACTAATAAACAGCTATTTAAGTCTAAAACCAAAAAGAGTTCACTACATACAAAAATGATATGGATACATATATATCTGCAATTTGATATATTTGTTAGTATGAGCTACACGCTGAATACTACAAACACAAAACAAAGCATTGTCTATTTAATATGGAGTCTTCTCATATTCATATCTCCTGTTTGTTATGCGCAAAATTCATTAAAGTTTGAGCATTTAAATACCGAGAATGGATTATCACAAAGTGATGTAAATACCATTTTTCAAGATGACAATGGTTTTATGTGGTTTGGTACTCATGACGGATTAAATAGATATGACGGTTATAATTTTACTGTTTTCAAACCTAATGCAGAAAACCCTCATAGTATTAGCAGTAATTTAATTTGGAAGATAATTGATGATGACCAAGGCAACTTATGGATTGGAACTACTGGAGGTGGCTTAAATTATTTTGATAAAAAGACAGAACAATTCAAGAGCTTTAAGAACGATCCAAAAAATGAATTTAGCATAAAGAGTGATTATATTACCTTAGTCTTTAAAGACAGTAATAATAGATTGTGGGTGGGTACGACAAAAGGCATTGATATGGCCGATTTATCTAAGTCTACTGATTCATTAAAATTTGAACATTTTAACTTATATCAGAATAGCAACTCCCCAACAAGAAATAGTAATAACGCCAGTACTTTTTATGAGGATAGTATGCACCAAGTGTGGATTGGCGGCATCAACGGACTATCAAAATTATCTAGAGATAATAATGGCGATATGTACTTTCAAGAAGTAAATAAGCAAATAAATTTACCTAATGTTCAAGTAAAGTCTATTATTGAAGATAGCTATGGCAATTTAATTTTAGCGACAAGCTCTGGCCTATATCGCTACGCTCCCAATAAAAAAGAGAACCAACTTCAGTATATTTACAAGGGCTCATACAATACCGTTTCCATAAATAATTTTCATATATGGGCAGGTACAGATGACGGACTGTTAGAATTCTCCAATCTAGCAGAAAACAAAATACCTAAACTAGTAGGCTTATATAAGTATGACCCAGAAAACCCTACCAATAGCTTAAGCAAGAATGCTGTCAAATCACTTCATATAGATCATACCGGTATTGTTTGGGTTGGTGTTAATGGTGGTGGCATTAATAAATTTGACCCTCAAAGAAAGCAGTTTTCACATATCAAAAAGAATCTAGAACTAGGCAGTTTAAGCAATGATAAAATTAGAGCCATACTTGAAGATAGCAATGAAAACTTATGGATTGGAACTGAAGGTGGCGGATTAAATTTGCTAGGAAAAACTAATACAATTAGTGATTTTAATGAGTTTCAGCATTTTACAAAAATCAATAAAGTATTTGCTATAGAAGAAATAAAGCTAAAGAGTTCTACCAAATTATTTGTGGGTGGAGAAAATGCACCCGGATTGTTTGAAATACAACTAGATACACCTAAAAAAATCACAGATAAAGACCTTAAAGAAATTTCAGAAGTACCTAGTAGTGTCTTTTCAATTTTACAAGACAAAGATCACAACGTTTGGTTAGGATCATACAATGGCGGTATACAACGTTGGTTAATTAATGAAGACGGGGACACCTTTACTAAAGATGGCTTAAAACATAATACAACTATTGAAACAAGCGTACCCAACAATATTATCAGAGATATCTATCAGGATAAAAAGGGGAACATTTGGTTTGCGACGGGTAATGGCTTAGCCAAATTACCTCCTGATCAAATTACTTCAAAAAATCCAAAATTTGTTGTTTATAAGAATATTCCTAATGATACAAGCACCATAAGCCACAACTACATCTTAACCGTTTTTGAAAGTAAATCTGGAGTTATTTGGGCTGGAACATTTGGTGGTGGATTAAATAAATTAATCCCTGGAACTAAAGATGAGCCCGAACATTTTAAAACCTATTCCGAAAAGGATGGTCTACCCAACAACGTTATCAAAGGCATACTAGACGATGACCACGGAAACCTTTGGATATCAACCAACAAAGGTTTATCAAAATTTGATACTGAAGGAGAAAAATTTCAAAATTATGATGTTAATGATGGCTTACAAAGTAATGAATTTAGCGAGTTAGCTGCTTTCAAAACTAAAGATGGCTTAATGCTTTTTGGCGGCATTAATGGTTTTACTGCTTTTTATCCAGAGGAGATTATTAGTAATAAAGTTACAGCAGAAACTGTTTTAATAAACTTTTCAATCTTTAATAAACCCGTTGCAATTGGGGCAAAAATTAATGGTCGCATAATTCTAGATCAATCTATAAATTCTATGGATGAAATTGAATTGAAATACAGTGAGAATAGTTTTTCTTTTGAATTTGCAGCATTGCACTATGCCGCGTCTAGTAAAAATAAATATGCTTACAAACTAGATGGTTTTGATAAAGATTGGATTTATACCACTTCAGATAATAGATTTGCTACCTATACCAATCTTGAACCAGGGCCCTATGTTTTACGCGTAAAAGCATCCAACAATGATACTATTTGGGATGAAACACCAGTAGAATTAAAAATAAATGTAACTCCACCTTGGTGGCGTACTACTTTTGCTAAAATATTTTACGTATTAATGGCTATTGGGTTACTGTATGCTTTTAGAAGATTTACAATTATTAGATCTGCAGAAAAACATCAGCTAGAATTAGAGCATTTAGAAAATGACAAAAATGAAGAAATTCACCGCTTAAAGCTGGAATTTTTCACCAATATCTCTCATGAATTCAGAACCCCATTAACGCTTATTAAAGGCCCTTTAGATTATTTAATAAAAAAAGGATCAGAAATGAGTCCCAAAGAAGCAAGGGATCAATATGGTTTAATGCGTAAAAACACAGATTACCTATTACGCCTTGTAGATCAGTTATTAGACTTTAGAAAAATGGATCATGGAAAAATGAACCTCAACCTAAGTAAGAGTGATATTGTTGGCTTTTTAAAAGAAGTAAGTGAACCTTTTCAGTTTTTAAGTAGAAAAAAAGAAATCAATTTTAAAATTGAAACCTCTAAGGATGCTATTGTTTCTTGGTTTGATCCTGATGCCGTTGAAAAGATTATCAATAATTTATTATCAAATGCCTTTAAATTCACCCCTGAAAACGGAACTATTCTTTTAAACATTTTTGACGGCACAGATTTTAAAAAACCAGATGACATCGCAACAGACATTGATCAATCTAAATACATTGTCATACAAGTTAAAGACTCTGGACCCGGAATTCCTTCCCATCGATTACAACATATTTTTGAGCGTTTTTATACAGAGATCGGATTAACTACTCATGTAAATACGAAAGGAACAGGTATAGGGCTATCCTTTACTAAAAACTTAGTAGAATTACATCAAGGCATAATAAAAGTAAAAAGTGATTCTGAAAATGGATCTACCTTCTTTGTATGGCTTCCTAAAGAAAAAGAAACTTTTGAAGCTACCAAGGAAATAAACTTTCATGAGGTTTTTGAACCCAACACCTTCATCAGTAAAATTGACGCTGACTCTCATGCTATTAGCTTTATGGATGATATTATAGACCAAAATATGACAAGGTCTAGGTCTAAATTACCCTTACTATTAATTGTAGACGACAATCCTGATATTAGATCTTTTATAAAAAGAGGTTTGGGCGAAAGCTATTATATTTATGAGGCAGAGAATGGTGAAAAGGGCTTAGAATTGGCAAATAAATTTATGCCTAATATCATAATTACAGATCTTATGATGCCGGTAATGGATGGAATAGAACTTTGTAATAAACTTAAAAGTGCCAAAGAAACAAGTCATATCCCTGTAGTAATGCTAACAGCGAAAACATCGCAGGAGAAAGAAATTGAAGGACTAAAGACAGGCGCAGATGCCTATATTAGAAAACCTTTTGATTTGGAGTTGTTGGAACTAAAACTTTCCAATATTTTAAAAGATCGTGATGAGCTACGTAAAAAATTCAACCGAGAGATTACCTTACAACCAAATGAAGTAACCGTAACCTCATCTGATGAGAGCTTCCTACAAAATGCCATTGAAATTGTAGAAAAGCATATGATGAATTCAGAATTTAGTGTAGAAATGTTAGTCAAAGAAATGAGTATGAGTAGAAGTAACTTGTACTTAAAAATAAAAGAATTAACCGGACTCTCTTCTAGTGAATTTATACGAAATATTAGATTAAAGAGAGCCGTACAGCTCTTTGAAAAAAGTGATTTATCCGTAAAAGAAATTATGTACATGACTGGTTTTAATACCGCATCTTACTTTTCTAAATGCTTTAAAAAACAATTTGGTGTCATTCCTAGTAAGTACATAAGACTTACGAACAATGAGGAAGACACCACTGAGGAATCGTAAACTTAAAACATTTGTTTTATTATAAAAACCATCTGTGATTCTTAACTAAGAATAGAAATCTCAATTTTGCTTTATAGTGATTTTTAGTACATAAGTAATTTATTGAGTTAATTATTTAATGCTCACTTTAACAGGTGGGCATTATTTTTTAAGAATACCTATACATGAAAACAAAAGTTTACTTATTTGTAGCTACAAGCTTTTTTCTTGCTTGCACTAGCAAACCAAAACAAAACCTTGAGCCTAAAAAACCAAACATCGTTTTTATTTTTACAGACGATCAAACCTATTCTTCCATTCATGCCTTAGGCAATTCGGAAATCATTACTCCAAATATGGATGCCATGGTTCATGAAGGCACCACCTTTACGAATGCTTACAATATGGGTTCTTGGAGTGGCGCAGTGTGTGCTGCCTCTAGAGCTATGCTAATTTCAGGAAGATCAGTATGGAGAGCTAATAAGTTTAGGCAAAATTGGATTAAAAACGATTCTATTGATAAAACTTGGGGTAAATTACTTGAAAGTAATGGCTACGAAACCTATATGACCGGAAAATGGCATGTAGATGCTCCGGCCCATAAAGTTTTTGAACACACCACACATATTAGACCGGGCATGCCAAAAGATGCATGGGATCATGCCACGATGGTTGCTAAATTTGATTCGCTCTCAAAAATTCCTAATGCTACATCAGAAAGCATTATGCCTAATGGCTATAACCGTCCACTATCCTTAACGGACACTACCTGGAATCCTACGGACACTACTAAAGGTGGTTACTGGAAAGATGGCCAACACTGGAGTGAAGTTCTAAAAGATGATGCGATTAGATTCATAAATACGGCTAAAACTAGTGAAAAGCCTTTTTTCATGTACCTAGCCTTTAACGCCCCACATGATCCAAGACAGGCTCCACAAGAATATCAAGACATGTATGCGCTAAAAAATCTATCTGTACCCAAAAGCTTCCTACCTGAGTACCCCTACAGACATGATATTGCTAATGGTGATGATTTAAGAGACGAGGCACTGGCTCCGTTTCCAAGAACAGAATTGGCCATAAAAACACATAAGAAAGAATATTACGCGAGCATCACGCATGTAGATGCGCAAATTGGCAACATCATTGAAGCACTTAAAAATTCTGGGAAGATGGATAATACGTATATCATCTTTACGGCAGACCATGGTATAGCAATGGGCAGACACGGCCTATTAGGGAAACAAAGTTTGTTTGACCATAGTATTAGACCCCCAATAATTATTTTAGGTCCAGATATTCCTAAAAACAAAAAAACGAATGTAGACGTATACTTGCAAGATGCCATGGCTACCTCATTAGATCTTGCGGGTATAGACAAACCAAAATACATCGAATACAACAGCTTCTTAAACATTGCAAAAGGAAAAGAATCCAAAAGCAGCTATGATGCTATTTACGGGGCATATTTAGATGTACAACGAATGATTCGTAAAGATGGATATAAACTAATGGTTTTTCCGAAAATTAAAAAAATACTGCTCTTTGATTTAAAGAATGACCCTGAGGAGATGAATGACATTTCAAAACTTCCAGAGGAACAAAAAAGAATAAAAACACTGTTTCTAGACTTACAAAAACTACAAAAGGAAATGGACGATCCTCTTGATATTAGTGACTGTATTGTCGCCATAAACTAAAACAACTCGACTAAAACTAAACAAAACGCATGAAAGCTTTAAAACGTACCCCATTGATCATTTTGTTCATTTCCATTTTTATATCTTCCTGCCAAGAGAACGGCGTAGAAGTTATAGCCGATCAAGATTTTAATAAAGATTGGCTTTTTATTAAAGATACTGTTCCTCAAGGTGAAGCCATACATTTAGATGATAGTACGTGGCGAAAACTAAATGTACCTCACGACTGGGCCATTGAAGGTCCTTTTGATTCTAAAAATAATGCCAGAAATGGCGGGTTGCCTATTGATGGAATTGCATGGTACAGAAAACACTTTACCATTGACGCTAAAAATAAGAACAAACAAGTTGCTATTGAATTTGATGGGGTCATGGATAATTCCAAAATATATGTAAACGGAAATTTTGTTGGAGAACGTCATTACGGGTATAGTGGTTTTGAGTTTGACATCACTCCGTTTATAAAATTTGGTGAAGACAATATTATCGCAGTACAACTTGCTCCTGAAGTTTTATCAGAAAGATGGTATCCCGGAGCCGGTATTTATCGCAACGTACGCTTAAAATTAAATGAGAAAGTACATATCCCGCAATGGGGTACATTTATTTCAACTCCAGAAGTTACATCAGAAAAAGCAACGGTAACGATTAAAACAAAGTTGAAAAATGCTACTGATAAACCTCAAGAGATATTTTTAGAAACTACGATTGTTGATGCTTCCAATAAAACTATGGGTATAGCTACGGAGACCATAGATGTAGCAAATAATTCAGAGGAGCAATTAACACAACATATGACGGTTGTAAATCCAAGTCTTTGGGATGTTGGCAAGCCTAATTTATATAAAGCAATAAGCCGTGTAAAAATAAAAGATCAAATTGTAGATGAATTTGAAACGGAATTTGGAATTAGAACGATTGAATTTAAAAAAGAAGGTTTCTTTTTAAATGGAAAAGCGGTAGAACTTAATGGCGTTTGTATGCATCACGATTTAGGCCCCTTAGGTGCTGCCGTAAATTACAGAGCAACAGAGCGTCAAATGCAAATTATGCAAAATATGGGTGCCAATGCGCTACGTACAAGTCATAATCCACCATCACCAGAAATGCTACAAGTATGTGATAGATTAGGCATTGTGGTTATTGATGAAGCTTTTGATGAATGGAAAGAACCAAAAGTTCCTAATGGCTACAGCAACTATTTTGACCAATGGGCAGAAAAAGATTTGCGAGACATGATTAAGAGAGATCGCAATCATCCCTCTGTAATTATGTGGAGTATTGGTAATGAGATTTTAGAGCAAGGTAAAAAAGACGGTTGGAAAATTGCCAAAATGTTGAATGATATTTGCCATGATGAAGATGATTCTAGACCCACAACTGCCGGCTTCAATTATTATCCTGCTTCTTTTGTAAATCAATTAGCCGCTCAAATAGATGTTGTTGGGGTTAATTACAAACCTGCATATTATGGAGAAATCAGGGAACAAAACCCAGATATGATTTTTTACGGATCAGAAACTTCATCACAAACAAGTACAAGAGGTTTTTATGAAGTTCCTCAAGACTACCATGTCAACAAAGAAACCAACCAAGTTTCTAGTTATGATGTTACTGTTGGTCCGCCTTGGGCCTATGCTCCAGATATTGAATTTGATGCGCAAGAAAAAAACCCACATTCTTTAGGAGAATTTATATGGACAGGCTTTGATTATTTAGGAGAACCAACCCCTTATGGTGGTAGAGATAATTCCACGAATGGCTATTGGAATGATGATTGGCCTTCTCACGCCTCTTATTTTGCTCCTGTAGATTTAGTAGGCTTCCCTAAAGACCGCTTTTATTTATACCAAAGTCAATGGACATCGGCTCCTATGGTTCATGTTTTACCACATTGGAATTGGGAAGGCAAAGAAGGACAAACAATCCCAGTTTACGCTTATACCAATGCAGATGAAGTGGAGTTATTCGTAAACGGCACCTCTTTTGGAAAAAAAGTAAAAGGCAAAGATCTAACAGACGTTTTTACTGAATATAATGGCTTTAAGAAAGGTATCTACAAATCTAAATACAGACTATCATGGCAGGTGGCTTACCAACCAGGCAGCTTAAAAGTGGTTGCGTATACGAATGGAAAGCAAGTAGCTTCTAAAGAAATAAAAACGGCAGGAAAGCCTGCTAAAATTTCGTTAGTAGCCGATAGAAATACAATTAAGGCAGATGGTAAAGACCTTTCTTTCGTCTCCGTAAGCATAGAAGACAAAGACGGCAATTTATGCCCTAATGCAGCTAATTTGATTAATTTTAAAGTGGAAGGAGCAGGAGTATTAGAAGCGGTTGGAAATGGAAATTCTGCCTCGCTAGAATCTTTTCAGGAAAACTACATCAAGTCATTTTTTGGTAAAAGTTTAGCGATTATCAAAGGTACTGAAAACACCGGAGAAGTTACTATTACGGCAACCGGAGAAAATTTAGCTACAGCAAGCTTAATCATTAAAACAGAATAGAATGATATCCCACAAGAAGTTCTTATTCCTATTTGCTTTGCTTAGTTTAGTCTTAAAGACCAATGCGCAAGAGTAACCTAATATTATAGTGATTCTCACAGATGATCAAGGATGGGCAGATGTTGGTTTTAACGGAGCAACAGATATACCTACACCAAATTTAGACAGACTTGCTTCTGAAGGTGTTATTTTTTCTAACGGATATGTTTCACATCCCTATTGTAGTCCTTCGAGAGCTGGGTTATTAACGGGTCGTTACCAAGCACGTTTTGGTCATGACTGTAATATGCCTTATGATGGAAAAAATGATGCTTCTGTAGGCACTCCACTATCAGAAAAAATGATTTCTGAAGCATTGAAAGAACAAGGCTACAGGACCAGCGCTATTGGAAAATGGCATTTGGGAGACCATCCAGATTTATACCCACCAGCACAAGGTTTTGACCACTGGTTTGGTTTTCCTGGAGGCGGTATGAATTATTGGGGCGAATCTAAAAATGAAATTCAGACAATCTATAGAAATAGAAAGGTAGTACCCGAAGAGGAGTTAACCTACTTGACTGATGATTTTACAACTGAAGCCATTCGTTTTATCACCCAAAAAGATGAAAAACCTTTTTTCATGTACCTTGCCTATAATGCGCCTCATGCCCCAGATCAAGCAACAAAAGAATACCTTGAGAAAACCAAACATATAGAATATGCCGGTAGAAGTGTATATGCTGCCATGGTAAATGCTGTAGATGCTAATGTTGGTAAAATTGATTCTACACTAATTGCTAACGGTTTAAAAGAAAACACCATTCTTGTATTTTTAAGTGATAATGGAGGGAGAATAGAACATGCAGATAATAGACCTTATAGAGGCCATAAAGGCATGCTATTTGAAGGCGGAATTAAAGTGCCATTCTTTATAACTTGGCCAACAAAAATTAAAGAAAAATACGCGTATAATGAACCAATATCTTCTTTAGATTTATTTCCTACATTTTTAAATGCAGCTGGTGGTAAAGCAAAAAAAGAACGTCAGTTAGACGGAGTAGACTTGCTTCCTTTCATTCTGCAGAAAACACAAGAAACTCCTCATGAAACCTTATTCTGGAGATCATCAGGAAACTTTGAGTATGCCGTTAGAAAAGGCAACTACAAGCTCTACAAAAGTGCTTACAAAAACAAAACCTTACTTTTTGATCTTGAAAAAGATCATCTGGAACGTTATGATATTGCTAATGAAAACCCTGAAATTATAGTCGCCTTAGAAAAAGCCTACAAAAAATGGGATGCCAAAAACATGGCTCCAGGTTGGTTGGACCCGCATGCCGAAAATGTCCTTAAAGAGGACGAAAAATGGCAAGGCGACAGAAATAAATCCTTAAATAAAAAAATTAAATAACAAGCCTATGACTTCACATCCAATCTCTAAAAACACTTTTTTTAAACTTGATTTATTACTTTTAATCGTTTTTACTTTTAGCTGTAAAGAGGAGAATAAGAAAAAGGAAACGGCCACTACGGAAGCAAAAGAAGCCACTTCGAAACCTAACATCGTTGTAATTTACTTAGATGACTTAGGCTATGGTGATATCAGTGCTAATGGGGCAACAGAAATTAGCACCCCTAATATAGATAAACTTGCACATGGCGGAGTACGTTTTACAAATGGTTATGCTACCTCAGCTACCTGTACTCCTAGCCGATATGGTATTTTAACAGGGGTATATCCTTGGAGAAATAAAGATGCCCAAATATTACCTGGTACAGCACCATTAATCATTAGTACGGAACAAACTACCATTCCTAAAATGTTAAAACAACAAGGGTATACTACCGGTATTGTTGGCAAATGGCATCTTGGTTTAGGAACAGGTCATGTTAATTGGAATGAACGCGTATCTCCTGGTCCTAACGAAGTTGGTTTTGACTACTCCTATATTATGGCAGCAACACAAGATCGAGTTCCTACCGTGTATATTAAAGGTGGTCATGTAGATGGTTTAGATCCTAATGATCCTATTGAAGTAGATTATGCGAAGAATTATGAAGGGCAACCCACAGGAAAAGATAATCCTGAGTTATTAAAAATGAAATGGCACCATGGTCATAACAATAGTATTGTTAATGGGATCCCTAGAATTGGATTTATGAAAGGTGGTGAAGCTGCTAAATGGAAGGATGTTGATATGGCCGATCACTTTCTAGAAAAAGCAAAAGACTATGTCAAAAATCATAAAAAAGAACCTTTCTTTTTATATTATGCCTTACAACAACCACACGTACCGCGTACTCCTCATCCTCGTTTTGTTGGAACATCTGGTATGGGACCACGTGGTGATGTAATTCTTGAAGCTGATTGGGTTATCGGAGAATTTATAAAAACTTTAGAAGACGAAAAAATATTAGAAAACACATTGATAGTATTTACAAGTGATAATGGCCCTGTTTTAAATGATGGTTATTTTGATGATGCAGAAGAAAAACTAGGTAGCCATACTCCTACTGGCGGCTTAAGAGGAGGAAAATACAGCCTATTCGATGCAGGCACACACGTACCCTTTATTACCTATTGGAAAGGCACCATTACACCTAGTGTTTCTGATGCGCTTGTTTGTCAAATAGATTTATTAAACTCTTTAGCAAAACTTGCAGACAGTGACATCACTACAGACGATAGTGAAGAGTTAATTGATGTATTATTAGGTAAATCTAAAATAGGAAGAACTAATTTAGTGTTGGAAGCTGGTCAAAAAACAGCACTGAGAAGTGGCGACTGGATATTAATTCCGCCTTATAAAGGCAATCCAATAAACACACAGGTGAATATAGAATTAGGAATAGCAGATACGTACCAACTTTACAATCTTAAAACAGATAGAAAGCAAGAAACTAATTTAGCCGCTTCTAATCCAGAAAAGCTAAAAGAGATGGTTGCTACCTATGAAGAATTAAGAGGCGAAACAACTGTAGAAATAAAAGAATTAGAACTAAAATAACTAGATCTAATTCAACTAATAGAAAAAGACTTTGAAATGTATTTCAAAGTCTTTTTTGTTTTCAGGTAACATTCCGCTTTTTTTTCATCAAAACAAACTTCGGTTTCCAAGATTACTGGGTATCTAACTACAATAAACCATATGTGGTATGTTTACAAACATTTCTACTGACCTACCATTCTAAGAATAAATAATTTTAGTACCACAAATATCACTCACTGAAAATGAAACTAAACTATTTATTCATCAGCCTATTAATTAGCACAGTAACATTTGCTCAAAACACAAAATTACCACAAGGTTTTGAAGCAGGCGATCGTACAAAAACAAACTTAAACATTGGATGGAAATTTCATTTGGGAGATTTAGAGCACACTCCTACTGCTACAAATTTTGATGATAGCTCTTGGGAAAATGTCTCTATTCCTCACACCACACAATTAGTTTCCTATGAGATGGATAGTATTAAAGAAACTTGGATACAAGAAAAATACCTCAGAGATATCAGTTGGTATCGCAAAAAAATAAAGATTAATAGTAAGTCCTCCAATAAAATTTTCTTAGAATTTGAAGCAGTTCATAATGCTACCGAAGTCTGGGTAAACGGAAAAAAAGTAGGGAATTACGCTGTAAACGGCTATGTACCGTTTCATTTTGATATTACCGGTTTTGTTATACTAGGACAAGAAAACACTATCGCGATAAAAGCAGATAATAGTTTTAGTCAAACTATAGCTCCGGATCCTCACAGAACAGATTATGTAAAATATGGCGGATTATATAGAGACGTTTATTTAGTTGCTACAAACCCATTACATGTAAATTTTAATTGGGAAAATTATGACGCAGGAGTGCATATCACCACGCCTACGGTTAATAAACACAATGGTACGGTGACAATCAAAACAACTGTAAAAAACGAATCTACTGCAGCTAAGAAAACTACTATACGTACAACCATCATTGATAAGGATGGTATGGTACTCAAAAAGGTAAGTTCCGAAGCTACAATCGCCGCGAATGCTAACTATACATTTAGACAGTCTTTGGTAATTGAAGATGAGTACCACCTATGGTCACCAGACAGTCCTTATTTGTATCGCGTAAATTCCGTTATTTATGATCATGAAACCCCAGTAGATTTCGTTGAAAACACTTTTGGTTTTAGAAAGTTTACTTTAGAAAAAGGTAAAGGCTTTGTGTTAAATGGAGAACCTTTATTTTTAGTTGGCGCCAACCGTCATCAAAGTTATCCTAATATTGGAGATGCTGTTCCCAACTCATTTCATTACAATGAAGCGCTACAGTACAAAAAAGCAGGAATGAATATTATCAGAACATCGCACTACACACAAGACGATGCGTTCTTAAAAGCCTGTGACGAATTGGGCATCCTCATTTATGAAGAACCCTCTACATGGATTGAATGGGGTGGCGATACTTGGTTTGAAAATTTAGAAAAAGCAACCAGAACTATGATCCGTAATCATAGAAATCACCCGTCTATTATTGTTTGGGGAGCAGGAATTAATCATAGAGGTCCGGTTCCAAGAATGCAAACCGTTGCTAAAGAAGAAGATCCTTTTAGATTAACGGCCTCTGCCTCTGCCCCTTGGGATGGACCAAAGAACGAAGGTATTACAGATGTACATGCCACTATGGATTATCGAAGAACAGAATTCCCAGAAAGTGCCTTCACCATGGTTATGGAACATGGTAGTTCTCCTAATTCAGAAGTAAATCAATTTCATATATCACGCTATAAAGGCAATAAAAATAATTTTGCGGCTATTACCTGGTTGGGTGCAGACTACAATCACTTGCAACCTGATATTGTAGATGCCCAATGGTCCCGAGATTTCATGACCACCTACGGTGTACTTTCCCCTTATAGAGTGCCAAAGCCTGTGTATTACTGGTACCAATCTGAATTGGTAGCTAAGCCTATGGTTCACATAGCTGATGAAACCGCTTCTAGAGATGGGAAAATTAGAGTATTCAGCAATTGTCAAGAAGTCGCCTTATACCATAATGGAAAACTAATTGCGCGGCAGGTACCCGATAATGACCTTACCAAAATAAATTTAAACCATCCCTCATTTACCTTTAAATATAATTGGAAAGAAGGCGTCTTAAAAGCTATTGGATATACCAATGGCGAAAAAGTGATGGAATTCACAAGACACAAACAAGGCAAGCCACATCATATAAAAGTTGAATATAATATTAATGACAAACCCTTTTATGCTGGAGGATCAGATATAAGATTGGTTTACGCTTCTATTTTAGATGAACATAGTGAAGTTGTAACCAATACTAAAAATGAAGTTCAGTTTTCTATTTCTGGACCTGGCGAAATCATTGATAACGGGAAAATTTATGCAAACCCTGCCCTTGTTTATAATGGAGTTGCAGCTATTTACGTAAAAGCAACGAATGAAACAGGAACAATTACCGTTACGGCAAAAGCAACAGGCCTAAAGTCTGGTAAAGCTACAATCAATACCGTAAAATTTAACACCAACGAAATTGCAAACCATGCTAAACCTATCTATGATTTCCCCATTACCAGAGTCGATATTGGTGGAGAGAAACAATTGGTACAATTTGAATGGAATGAATGGTCAGGAAATACTGACAATGATTTAAACTATACCATTAAAGAAACGGATACTCAAGTAGAAATAAGTGCTGACGAAAAGATAAATTGGTTAGGAAATGGCACTAGTATGTTGGGCGATTTGAGTTTTGTAGGTACTGATGGTGTGTATATTGAAAAAGGAGAACTCACTTTAAAATTATCAAACTTAAATACTGGAAAGTATGCGCTAGAAACATTTCATCATGCGAGAAATACCGATATTAAAATAACAAATGAAATAGAGGTTACTGTTGATGATGTAGATGGTAGCTTCACTAGAACTTCAGATGACCATATTGTAAATTATTATGATAATAATAGTACCGGTGAACGTCAACCGATTTCTATTCATTCAATCTTAGAATCAGATGGCTCTAACCCTGTTATTCTAAAATTTAAAAGTAAAAATGAAAAAGGAAGCCTTTGGTTAAACGGATTTATTTTAAAACGAATTCAATAAGTGATTTCAAAATTATGAAAAACACCCTTATTCTTAGCTTTATCTTCAGTTTATCCATATATGCGTGCAGTCAGGCACAGGTGAAACCTAATATTTTATGGATTATAACCGATGACCAAAGGGTTGATTCTAATGGCTTTTATAATGAAATAGTAACAGGAGAAAAAAATAGTCCACTAGGTTATGTTTCTTCTCCTAACTTAGATCGTCTTGCGAAGGAAGGCATTGTTTTTACCAATATGTATTGCAACTCTCCTGCATGTGCTCCCTCGCGCTCCTCTATAATTTCGGGTAAATATCCACACCATAGTGGCGTTTATGGTTTTGAATATTTTAATGCTGAAACTGATTTTTTTGATAAAACACTTCCACAGGTCATGGGCGAAAATGGTTATGAAACTAGCCTTTTTGGTAAAGCGGGTTATCGGAACAAAAGCATCAAGAAGAATGTAAAAAATGAGTTTAAGGGCTTTTATGAAAAATACATTTTAGATACTGAATTAAGTAGAGCTGGGCACACCGATTGGTACAATCCTTCAATTTTTGGAAAAGTAAATGGCAGGCCTGCGAAGATCGACGCTAGGACAGAATTCTTTTACCCCAACGGTGAAAAAAAATCATGGAGTCGTCAAAAGAATATTTCAGAAGAAGAACTAAAGATAAAAAGACAGGTAGAAAAAGAATTAGACATTTTATATGCGTACACAAAAGAGTCTAAAGATCTAATCATAGGTGGTGTAAGCCCAATGCCGGCTAATAAAACTTTAGATGCTAACATTTTAACGGAATATATAAGTTACCTAGAAAACGAAAACAAAACCTATCAAACACTGCAAGGGTATCCTATGGAAGGCGTAACTACTAACAAGCCCATTTTTACCAGTTTAAGTTTTCACTTTCCACATACCCCTGTAATGCCTCCAAAAGAGTTTAGAGCACTATTTACAGAAAAAATATACAGAATTCCGTCCTTTAATAAGGAAAAAGAGCTCAGTAAACTGCCTAAACAACTAGTAGATTTATATACAAAATTAAAAATTGATGGTTTGACCTATGAAGAAAAACAACAAGCTATCAGAGATTATTATGCCTTTTGTGCCTATGGTGATTATCTCATCGGCAAGGCTATCACAGCATTTAAAACCTACTGCAAAAAAAACAAGCAAGAGTACGTTATTTTATACACTAGCGGAGATCATGGCTGGCAATTAGGTGAACAAGGCATTGAATCAAAATTTTCTCCCTGGGAATTTGCAACACATACCACAGGTATTTTAGTAGCCTCAGATAAAAAGATAATTCCTGAACACAAGATTTATAAAGGCTTAGTAGAATACGTAGATATAATGCCCACCATTTTGGCTGCTGGGGGTATAGATTTAAAAACAGCAGAATTAAAATTCTTAGATGGGTATAACCTGGCAGACGTATGCATCAATAAAAAAAATGAGCGTGATTATATCATCGGTGAAATAAATAGTGTAGCTGGTCCAAGAACCTACTTACGATCCAAAAATTTTGCATTTTCTATGAGACCAAGACCTTTAAATGGTAATCCCGGAGGAAGATATGTACCCAACGAGAATATTAAATGGGGATTAGATGCACCTCGAGAGGAAGTACAAATGGCATTGTACGATCTGCGTAATGATCCTTTAGAACAGAATAATATTGCAAATGATAAAAAGTATATGGCTTTAGCCGATTGGTTTAGAATAAAACTTGGCGCTATTGTTTTAGGCGATGGTAGAATTGAAAGTAATTGGAAAAACAAAAATGACTACAAGGTGAGTAATTTTGCTAAAGGATCACATGATAGAAATCTTGATATACCTAAAAATATAATTCCTAAAGCTAAATAAACAACCCATGAGAGTTCTAATTACCCTAATAATACTTCTTTTTTGCCTACAAATAAATGCACAAGAGCTAACTGAAAAAGTACTTTTTGTAAAACCACAACCCGTAAAAATTCTGATAAGCGATTCCTATGATTTTACCATAGGTTATATTGCTTTAGCAGATGGAGATTTATCTATAGACATTAGTGGAGGGCCTTCAAAATATTATGCCACTACAAAAATTAAGATAAAAAAAGGACAAGGCATTCAAAAATTAACGATTACCTCAGCACAAAAACCATCACCGGGAAAAGGATATAAATTAGTACTTAGCCTAAGAGCAGTAAATGGAAATTGGGAAACGACTAGAGTTGGTCAAATTATTAATAATATTGAATTCATCAAAAAACCAGTTTCCTTTTCTGAGAATGCTTCATTCTCTCCTTTACTAAACACCATTATTGAAAATACAGCGAAATACCAATTTGATGTGGACTATTCTTTTAGCAAACCCATGCAAGTTCAAATAGCATTGTGGCAAAAAAATAATTGGTTAGCATCCTCCAAAAGAATAGCTATTGGTGCCGGCAGTGGCTCTAAAAAAATAGCTATTAACTATGAGGAACCTCTGGTAGGTAAAGATTATAGGTTAGTGTTATCTTTTGGGCTGCCGGAAGATTTTACTGCTAAAAACACGATCACCAAAGAAATATCTGGAGTACAGTTCCTTAAGCCCACTGCACAAATTACTATGGCCGAAATTAATAATAAAAGCATTCAAATTTCTGTAAACAAATCATCCAATATTTTAACACTTCCTGGTTCTTCCGCTTTTGATTTTATTAAAATTATTGACAGAAATGGTAAAATTATTCTTGAAGAGCTGAACAGTAAACACATCACCATAAGTACGCTATCAAAGGGAGCCTATTTTGCAATAACAAGCACTAACGATTATTATAAATTTGTAAAATTTTAGTCTTATGAAACAGGTAATAACACAACTTATAATTGGTCTTGTTTTTAGTGTGAGTTTCGCTCAAAACAATGAAGTATTCATTGACTTTACCACACAAAAATATATAGGATCAGAAAGCGAATTGCAAAGAGAAAAATACTTTGCGATACATGCCTCTTATAATGATCATGAAATTGCAGCCGATCCAGACTATTTATATGATAATTTAGGTATTGAATTTGGAAGAACTTTTGGTGGTCCAGGCCCTTATGCGAACCATAAAAAGGGCGACCTGTCTATTGAAAATGCCGAAAGACTGGCCAAAAGTAATGCACAGCGGTTTTTAAATTCGCCTTTATATAAGGATTATAAGACTACTGATCTTATTATCACCAACCATCCCAGAGATGCTTTTCAACTAAAAAAAGATTATGAAAAAGCAGCAGCGTTTACTATCGCTTATTTAAAGAATGCTTATCCTGAAATGCCTAAATACTATGAGGTGATGAATGAACCTTTTGTACATGCTAAAGACTATGTAAAAACCTATGATGAAACAGACGAAGTAATTCTTGAAATGTCTAAATTTCATAAATTAGTGGCTGATAAAGTTCATGCCGAAATTCCAAATATTATGGTTGGTGGCTACAGCGCTGCTTGGCCTGAATATGACAAAAATAATTTTGCTATTTGGAATAGCCGCATGAAAGTATTTATGGATACTGCCGGTGAAAGCATGAAGTTTTTTGCTACACATCTTTACGATGGGCGAAATGTTGAAGGAGATTTCAATTACAGATCCGGAAGTAATTCCGAAGCAATTCTAGACCTTATAGAATCCTATAGCTACCAGAAATGGAATCTTATAAAACCTCATTTAATTTCAGAATATGGGTATACGGCTAAAGGCCTGCAAGGAGAACCCTACTCTCCTACCCTAAACGGAGTGTGCTTAATGTCTTATAATAAAATATTAATGTCGCTCTTAGATAAACCAGACCGTCTTCTAAAGGCAGTACCTTTTATCACGGGTAAAGCTACTTGGTTTTATAAAGATGATAGAAACCCAAATAAACACCCATATCCTTGGGTTTTACTCAAAAAGACAGAGGATGGTTCCTATGAGTACACCCATTTAAAAAAGTTCTGGGAACTATGGAAAGGAGTTGAAGGAAAACGTATTCATGTACAATCCATGAATCCTGATATTCAAGCACACGCATTTCTAAATAAGAACAAAGCTTATATTGCTTTGAATAATTTAGCCGATGAACCCCAAAGTGTTCCTCTAAATTTTTTAAATGGAAGTCAAAACCTTATAGAAAACATTACCATTAGAAGATCGTATACTACCGCATCAGGATTTCCTAAATTAGTCTATTTTACAGATATCAATGACAAAACCAATATTACGCTAAAGGTTGGAGAAACGGTAATTATAGACTACGATCTTAAAGAAAATACATTTCAAAATAGCATTACGGAACGTAACTATTATTCAAAATCATGTCTTAAAAAAATTGAAGCCAATAAAACCTTGACTTTCAAAATTAATAATGTTATTTCCGGAGAAAAAGGAGTAGCGACACTAAAAATGGGGCTTGGAAGAACACATGAATTAAGTAAGAAGCCCATTCTCAAAATCAATGGTACTACCGTAACTATCCCAGATAACTGGGCAGGATATGATCAAGCCGGTAGGGAACAATTTTTTGGTGTTATTCCCGTACCAACATCCCTAAAAAATATTAGAACAGGAGAAAATATTGTTGAACTTACCTTTCCAGATTCTGGAGGATACGTTAGTTCTATTATAGTAAACACTGAAGTATATTTAAATTGAAATTCATCTTATGAAAATGAAATATTTAGCACTATTTAGTATTATAACTCTAATAGGTTGCCAATCAAAAAAGAAAGAACTTGTTGTCACGGACAAGAGTTCAAAACCTAATGTAATTATTGTAATTACAGATGATCAAGGTTATGGAGATTTAGGAGTTCATGGCAACAACATCATTAAAACTCCAAACATAGATTCTTTTTATACAGAGAGTTCGCATTTAACCAATTTTCATGTAGGCCCTACTTGTGCACCTACACGTGCTGGGTTAATGACGGGTAGATATGCCAATAGCACTGGGGTTTGGCATACCGTTGGTGGGTGGTCTTTATTACGTGAAAATGAGAAAACTTTGGCCAATATGTTTGCTGAAGCTGGCTATAAAACTGGTGGATTTGGAAAATGGCATTTGGGAGATAATTACCCCTTTAGACCAGAAGATCGTGGTTTTCAAGAAACGGTAATGCATGGAGGTGGTGGCGTACAACAAACTCCAGATTATTGGGATAACACCTATTTTAATGACACCTATTTTCATAATGGAAAACCTGAAAAATACGAAGGATATTGTACTGATATCTTTTTTGACGAAGCCATTAAATTTATTGAAACCAATAAGGATGAGCCATTTTTCTGCTATCTAGCTCCCAATGCTCCACACGGCCCTTATAATGTACCTACTAAATATTATGACTTGTATAAAGATTTAGACGATGCTGTTTTAGCAGATACGCAAAAACGTTTTTATGGGATGATTACCAATATTGATGACAATTTTGGAACCCTAAGGCGCAAATTAAAAGCGTTAGACATCGCTGATAATACCATTTTAATTTTTATGACAGACAACGGTACCTCGGCAGGATATTACAATAAAAAAGGAAAAATTACGGGGTTTAATGCTGAAATGCGCGGTACTAAAGGGAGTGAGTATGAAGGCGGACATAGGGTTCCTTTCTTTATACACTGGAAAGACGGAAAAATTAATACACCAAAAGATATAAATACCCTTGCTGCTCAAATTGACATTCTGCCCACTCTTGCAGACCTTTGTGGTATAGCTTTACCAAAAGATCATTTGGCACTGGACGGCCAGAGTATTGTTCCGCTTTTAAGAGGAAAAGATACCTTAAACACTAGAATGCTAGTGACCGATTCTCAACGCGTACAAAACCCGAGAAAATGGAAAAATTCTGCGGTGATGCAAGCTAATTGGCGCTTAATTAATGGGAAAGAACTTTATGATATTTCCGAAGATATAGGTCAGGCTACCAATATTGCTCCTGAAAACCCCGAGAAAGTTAATGAAATGAAAGCATTTTATGAGCAATGGTGGTCTCAAGTTTCTAAAGATTTCAATGAAGAAATTTATTTTAAAATAGGATCAAAAAATGAAAACCCTATTACGCTTACTGCTCATGACACTCATGGTAAAGAAACAATGCAACCTTGGAACCAAATTCAAATTAGAGAAGGTAAAATTGGCAGTGGGTATTGGAGTGTTGATATTCTTGAAGAAGGCACATATGAAGTAGCACTTAGAAGGTATCCTATAGAAGCCAACTTAGGCATTAATAGTAGCACATCAAAAATAACAACCACTGAAATTCCTGGTTTAGAAAAAGCTATTCCTGAAGGAAAAAATATGCAGTATACCAAAGCTTTTATTGAATTTGAAAATCAATTAAAAGTAGAAACTGAAGTTGAAAAAGATGCAAGTTCAGCAGATTTCTCGGTGGACTTAAAAGCTGGAAAAACTAAATTTTTTGCAAATTTTGTTGATGCTGAAAACCAATCAAATATTGCCTATTACGTTTACATCAAAAAAATATAAACTGAGAATAGTACATGCTACTACGCCAATTATTTGACAGCACAATATTTAAAATGGTACTATTACATTCAATAATTATTGTATTACATGTGGAATTTGAATAAAATATGATTTACGATTTATTAATAGAAAACATTACTAAAAACAGAGAAGTGTCGAAGGTAGAAGCTGAAAAATTTTGTAATTTTTTTAGTGCTAAAACTATTTCGAAAAAAGAATTTCTACTCAAGCAAGGAGAGTTTTGCAAATTTGAAGCGTTTGTAACTGAAGGGTGTTTTAGAGTTTTTTCACTAGACAAAAAAGGGAATGAAAACACATTATACTTTGCCGCCAAAGACTGGTGGCTGATGGATATAGACAGTTTTATGAACCACAAACCATCAGATTTAAATATTCAAGCTTTAGAAGACAGCAAGATGTTAATCATCTCTCAAGAAGAAAAAGCCAATCTCTATAATGAATTACCAATGGCTGAGAAATTTTTTCGAATCATGTTCCAAAAATCAATTGTTGCTTGGCAGCGAAGAGTGGTTAGAAACAACAGTTTAACAGCAAAAGAGCGGTACAATTATTTTACGACACATTATCCTGAAATTGTTTTGAAACTTACGGATAGACAAATGGCGAGTTATTTAGGCATTACGCATGAGTTTTTAAGTAAAATAAAAAAACAAGATAAAATGCAATAATCATGATCGAGTTGAACTTGTTCAACTATTTTCCAGAAGTGATTTTCAATATTTGCAAGCTTAACTAATAAACGTAATTATGAACTTATTTAAGCAAATTAAAGTGTGCGTTATCGGACTGGCATTAATACCTATGTCTACTACAACATATGCTCAAATTACAAATGACATTTCACATGAAGAAGCCTTTGAAATTCTTTTAGCCGCGAAGAAAAACGCTGAAGATTCAAACGTGCTAGTCAACATTGCAGTGGTCGATGCAGGCGCAAATTTAAAGGCATTCATTCGGATGGATGATTCATTTTTAGGAAGTATAGACGTAGCTATCAAAAAAGCAAAGACGGCAAGATATTTTGATATTGACACCGGTGAATTAGGCGAATTAACCCAACCAGGTGGTATCATTTACAATATTGAGCTTTCTAATGGGGGTCTAATTACTTTTCCCGGCGGCTTACCTATTAAAAATAAAGACGGTAAAATTATTGGAGCCATAGGTGTAAGCGGCGGAACAATAGAACAAGATAGAGCAATAGCTACAGCAGGAGCAAAATCAATAGTAGACTAATTATTTACAAAGAACCTTAATCATGAAAATAATAAAATATTTTGCACTCATCATCATCTTGGCATTATCGCAATTTAGCCTTGCTCAAAATTCAGATGATTCGATGCTGTACAGAAAAGACTTCAAGAGCATCTCTGGAAAAAACACAGTTTCGGTGACTAGTTACGTAAAAAACGGTATTCATCTTGTTTATGCAGGTGGCGTAGGTAATGTAGATGTATATAGTTTAAATAAAGACGGTATACTTACTCCAATTAGCAACCACGAACTTTATAAGGGAACTGGACCTTCTCGCGGTATGGTAGCCGATAATATTAATGGCACTGACTTCCTTTTTGTGGCAAACAAACATGGCAATGTTATTGAAACCTTTAAAATTTTAGACAACGGATCTTTAGATCGTGTTTCTCTCGTTGAAGATACGAATGAAACCCATTTGGGAACGGCAATTACCTTGCAAGTGATACATATGAAAAATGCATCATATCTTTTCATTGGTGGCCTAGAAGAAACACCTGGCTTGAGTAGTTTCAAAATACAAAACGATGGAAAGCTAACACATGTGCAATCTATGAAAGATGATGAAACCATTCACACTGATGGAATTATTGGCATGTTTACTCACAAAATAAAGGGTAAAACCTTTTTATACACAGGAGGTTTTCAAGACAATGGTGTTAGTAGTTTCAGAGTTTATGATGACGGAACTTTCAAGAACATAAATAATATTGATGATAATAATACAGATAGATATTTAACAGGAGCATACCCAGTAACAGGAGTAACTTTAGGCGAAAATAAGTACGTAATAGTAGGTCATAGACATCACAAATACTACGATACTACTACCAACTTTATAAAAAGAAAAAAATTCACTTATCATGGTGATGGTGTAAGTGTATTTAAAGTGAATAAAAAGGGAGCTTTAGTACCACATTTTGTTCTTAAAGATGATGAAACCACAAAACTACAAGGACAAACACGAATTGAAATTGTTTCAAGCGATAATAACGAAGCTGTTTTAGCAGTTGGCACAAGAGATGATGCGAGTATTCAATTATTAAAATTAAACGAAGCTGGCATTCTTAGTCCTATCAATTATTTAGAAACAGGATTTTCCATCTATTACGGTTTAAGATCTCATAAAATCGACAATCAAGATTTTCTTATTGCAGGCTCTAATCAGTTTGATTTGAATAAGGTGGTAACTTATAAAATTGCACCGAAAATTAATAGAGAAGGCAAATTTTTAAGACACATAGTAAATCTTAAATATAAAGAAGAAGCTACCGAAGCTCAAATAAATGAAGCTGTTGAAACTTTTGTAAATCTTAAAAATGAAATTCCAGAAATCGTGAATATTGAATGGGGTGTTAATGATAGTGAAGAAGGTCACAGTGAAGGTTTTACGCATACCTTCACAATAACATTTAATGATGAGCATGCCAGAGAAATTTATCTTTTTCATAAAGCACATTTAGATTTGGTAAGTAAAGTTGGTCCAATAATAGGAGGTGCTTTTATTATGGATTACTGGACAAAAGTTAACTAATACGAAAAAACATGAGCAATCTAAAAAACAAAAAAGCAATTATAACAGGTGGTGGTAGAGGTCTTGGAAAAGCGACGGCAATTGCCTTTGCCAAAGAAGGTATTGATGTAGCCATTACTGGTAGAACCGAAAGTACATTAAAAGAAACCGTTTCAGAAATTGAAGCACTGGGCGTAAGCGCTACTTATGCGGTATTCGATGTGGGCAATTATGAGGACGTCAAAACAAGTATTAAAAAAATCATAGACACATTAGGCGGTGTAGATATTTTAGTTAATAACGCGGGTATAGGGGGCTTTGGTTCATTTAATGACATGCCGGTTGAACAATGGACTCAAATTATACAAACCAATCTTATGGGCATGTATTATGTGACTAAAGAAGTTTTACCGTCTTTAATTGCTAAAAATGAAGGCGATATTATTAATGTGTCTTCCACAGCAGGATTAAATGGAAATGCAACTACATCAGCCTATTCAGCATCAAAATTTGCAGTTATTGGCATGTCTGAATCCTTGATGAAGGAAGTACGTAAAAACAATATCAGGGTTGTTACATTGACCCCAAGCACCATAGAATCGGATATGTCAATTGAAGCCGGTATTGCAGAAAAAGGTTCAGTAGATAGCGTGTTGCAACCCGAAGATTTTGCTGAATTGATTCTTGCCGGTTTAAAACTTCCTAGAAGAGCTATGCTTAAAGGGGCTTCTTTATGGTCTACAAATCCTTAAAAATAATTGCAACATGATATTGGTTAAGTAATCCTCTAAATTCCTTAACCAATTTTTATTCAATAAACATCAAAAAAAATGAAACATGAAAAAAACGTTATTATTCCTTTTCTTATTAACCACAATCGTTAAGGCACAAGATCGCCCTAATATTGTTTTCATTCTAACGGATGATCAATCTTATGATTTGTTAGGGTGCACAGGCAATCCTGTAGTTCAAACCCCTAATATTGATAAAATAGCCCAAGAGGGTATATTATTTACAAATGCCCATGTCACGAGTGCCATTTGTACACCTAGTAGAATATCTATATTATTAAGTCAATACGAAAGGAAACACGGTGTAAATTTTAATTCTGGCACAAGTGTTTCAGATACTGCATGGGAAAATTCATATCCTGTGATACTGCGGAATAATGGCTATTATACCGGCTGGGTAGGTAAGAACCATGCCCCTATTGGTAAAGGAGGATATGATAGCGGACTCATGGAAAAGAGTTTTGATTATTGGTATGCTGGACACGGACATTTAGGTTTTTATCCGAAAGACAATCATAGCATTTTTAACGACGCTATTGCTTTTACCCAACCCGAAATCATCAATGAAGGTGTAGATGAGTTCTTAGATCCTAATGCTAGAAAATTAAAAGGTGCTTTACATTTTTTAGAAAATAGGCCTGCAAACAAACCATTTATGCTTTCCATCAACTTTAATTTACCACATGGCGCAGGAACACGTTCTATGAAATTAAAAGAAAGTGATGATGCTATTTATAAAACACTCTATCGTGATTTAGACATTCCATTACACAAAAACTATGTCGCTAAAGCAGCTATTAAAACACCAAAACTTCCAGCAGATTTACTTAGAGCAGAAGATAGACAAGAAGGATATAACTATGTAGATACACCAGAAGGCGTTAAAGAACGATACATAAGAGAGCTAGAAGCCATGACAGGGATTGACCGCTTAGTGGGAAACCTTCAAAAAAAACTGAAAGATTTAAAACTAGATAAAAATACGATTATTATTTTCACCTCTGATCACGGCTTGTTTGGTGGGCAACAGGGTTTAGGAGGTAAAGCACTTTGTTATGAACAAACTACGCATGTACCTATTATTGTATTTAATCCTAAAGCTCCTAAAAAACAAAGAGGATTAAAAAGTGATGCCTTAGTGCAAACCATAGATATAGCCCCAACAATGCTTGCTATGGGCGGCATTACTCCTCCAATTACGTTTCAAGGTAAAGATATCTCAGATTTAATAATAGGGTCAAAAGTAGAAGTTAGAGATTATGTATACACGGAAAACTTATGGTCTACCCATTTCGGTAATCCAAGATGTGAAGCTATTCAAAATAAAGAATGGAAATATATAAGATACTATAAAAATAACAATTTTTCGGCAGCTAAAGAAATTAAATACGCTAAGGAAATGGGCATTCCTTTGAATGAGATGTTATACAATATGCATGATCCTGAGATTGCTATATATCGTGATTATATAGATTCACCTTTACATGGAGAGCAACCTGTTTATGAAGAATTATATAATTTAAAAAACGACCCTAATGAGCTGGCTAATTTAGCCAACAATCCACAACAGTCAGAGGTATTAGCTAACTTAAGACAACAATGGAAAGAAGAAATTACAAATGCTAGAGGCATAGGAAAGGCAGAGGTTTACAGGTATACAAATGACCTTTACCCAGATAGTAAGCATTAATATACTTTAATAGATAATATCAAATTTTATGATATACAAGCGAATGAGTTTCGTCGTTTAAGTAAAATTACAATAATTATACACCCATAAATTTAGTCAAATTTATGGGTGTTTTTTTGCCGTTTATCTAAATATCTAATGGCATTTACGTCTTGCTGCCTTCTGTATTATTTCTTCAAAAACATCAGCTTTATCAAACCCTTAAATTTTTAGGCGCATTCTTATCAATTTATTAGTTATTTAAGTAAATAATAGAAAATATAACAATGACGCATGTTAATGTTATGTGAAAATGTATATATTTGTTTCAAATAAGAAACCAGTTTCTTATTTGAAACTTAAAAATTAACTGACTACACCACACACATTTAAGCTTGGTTTCAATATTGTTCATACTTATAATCTATTAAAATCACACATATACTCAACTAAACACACGTAAAACAAATGATTATGAAAAACAGTTTTTTCAAGTATTCGAAGAAATGTCTTCTATTGGGGATTTTTCTCTCCTTAATGGGCTTTTATCAAGGAGCAGCCCAAAAAACAGTCACCGGTACTGTTAGTGACGAAACCGGGGTTCCTATTCCTGGAGCCAATGTTATTATAAAAGGCACTACTAAAGGAGCCGTTACCGACTTTGATGGCAATTTTAGTATTACAGCATTGGCAGAGGAGGTTTTGGTAATATCCTATATTGGCCATGTTTCTAAAACAATAGCTATCGGAAGTCAGACCTCTATAAGCGTAACCCTACAATCAGATGTGCAACAATTAGATGACGTTGTGGTTATTGGATATGGTACCGTCAAAAAAAGTGACGTTACAGGTTCCGTATCTAGAATAGATTCTAAGTCCTTTGAAGATCAGCCGGTAACTCGAGTTGAAGAAGCGCTACAAGGTCGTGCGGCAGGGGTTACCGTGGCAAAAGCTAATGGCCAACCAGGTGGCGCCATAAAGGTTAGAATTAGAGGTGTCAATTCTATCACTGGAAACAACCAACCACTTGTCGTAGTTGATGGTGTGCTCGGTGGTGATTTAAGCACCATAAATCCCGATGATATTGCCGCTATGGATATTCTTAAAGATGCATCAGCTACAGCAATATATGGTGTAAGAGGATCTAATGGTGTTATTATTATTACCACAAAAAAAGGGTCTGGAAAAGGAAAAATAAACGTTAATTACTTTACTTCTTTTTCTTCAAGTCCTAATTCCGTACCCCGATTGGGTGCTGAAGATTTTGCCATCATAGAAAATCTAAGAAGAACAAATTCTGGTGGAGCAGCTATTTATACCGAAAGCCAAATAGCGGCATTTGCTGCTAATGGTGGTACGGATTATGAGCAAGAAATTCTACGCACAGGAATCAGTAAAAATTTAGCTATTTCAGCCAATGGCTCTGAAGGTAATATTAGATATTATTTTTCGGGGAATTATAGAGATGAAGAAGGAATTGTCATTAACACTGGTTACAATCAATTGTCTATTAGATCTAATGTGGAAGCACAAGTAAAAGACAACTTCAAAATTGGCCTTAACGTCTATGGTAGTAGAAGTGAAAATAAAAATAATACAGATCGTTTTGGTAATGGTCAAGGGAGTTTTATTTATAAAGCCTTAACATGGGACCCCACTACTCCCGTGTATAATGCAGCAGGAGAATACAATATCAGATCTTCTGTGGCATCCTTAAATGACAACCCTGTGAGAAGTTTGAATGAAACTAGAATCAGAGATAATGAAGAAAGATTAAATGCCACGATTAACACTACGTACAACATCACAGACAATTTTACTTATTCTTTAATATTAGGTACTCAAATATCTAGTTTAAATGTGGAAAGATATGCTGTTGAAATAGGCGATGATCAACTACCTCATACCTCTTTTAACAACAATAAAAACACCAGTTACCAAATGAGTAATATATTCACTTGGCAAAAAGAGTTTGGTGATATTCATGATATTAAATTAACAGGAGTCCAAGAATATTCAAACTCTAAATTTCAGGGCAATGGATGGAATGCCAATGACCTTTCACTACAAGGACGTGGATTTTATTTTGCAGAATTAGCTCCTAATTCAGGTCAAACTGTAAACAATGAGTTCAATGAAAGAGAATTATCTTCATTTATGCTGAGAGCAGAATATATTTTAGATAACAATCTTTTTCTTACCGCTACAGGACGTTATGATGCCAGTTCTGTTTTTAGAGAAAAAGAACGATGGGGATTCTTTCCTTCTGTTGCCTTAGCGTATAGCCTAAATGATTTGATTGAAAACTCTAATAGTCTAAGTAGTTTAAAACTAAGAGCAGGCTGGGGACAAGTAGGAAATCAAAATATTGGCCCCTACTCTTCATTCACAACTTTAGGATTTAATAGCTATGCTGCTAATGGTACTGCCGCTACTACGGGTACTTTTATAAATAGTATTGGTAACCCTTTTGCTACTTGGGAGACAACTTCACAATTAAATGTTGGAATTGACCTAGGCTTTGCAAATGGAAAAGGAAACATAAGTATTGATGGGTATAAAAAGGTTACCGAAGATTTATTATTAAATGCTACTATCCCAGATTATGATGGCGGTGAATTAGGTGCTAATACGATTTTAAAAAATGTAGGTGAAGTAGAAAATAAGGGTATTGATCTTACTGTAGGATATGATTTTATTACTACAGAAAATACGAATTGGAGTTCTAACTTTTCATTATCCTATGTAGAAAACAAGGTTACGCAATTAAACGATGGTTTAACCACAATAATTGGACAATTTCAGGCTCCAGGGGGCCAAGGAAACATACTTAACTTCATAGAAATTAATCAGCCCTTAGGACAATTTAACGGAGCTACATTTTTAGGTACGTGGAAATCTACAGATGATATTCCCTTAAATTCAGAAGGCATTCCGATTGCAAAACCTGGAGAAGCTAAATATGTATTAGACGAAAATAATGAAGTAAAATTTGGTGCAATTGGTAACGGTACACCAAAATTAACTTGGGGCTTTAACAACACTATTTCTATTAAGAACTGGGACTTCAATATCTTCCTTCAAGGAGTGCATGGTTTTGATATTTATAATATTCAACAAGCTGCCATCACTGGTGGTGCCGGAGATTCCAGAAGCTTCTTATCTCCAGACCAAGTTAACCAATGGACCCCAACAAATGAAACAGATATTCCCGCATTCGCCCACCTGTATGAATCTAGTCGCTATGTAGAAAAAGGTGATTTTATCCGATTAAGTAACTTAACTATAGGCTATACTTTAAAAGATATAAAAACCTTAAATGATGTTTCCATTAAGCTATATGCAGGTGGCCAAAATTTATTCTTAATTACTGATTATTCTGGTTATGACCCTGAATCTAGTTCAAGACGAAGTGCGGAAGGAAATGAAGATGTTGCGCCAGGTATTAATGTTGGTGCTTATCCTAATCCAAGAACCTACACTTTAGGAGCAAAAATTAGATTTTAATTCGAAGTAAGATTTAGACAAAAAATAAAAAATATGAGAACAATTAACACATACCGTTCATTTCAGGTAAAACCATTTCTCTTGGTAATCATTGCCTTCGCTATGCTTCTTCATAGCTGTGAACAATTTGAATTAGACGAAACGCCAGGTAAATCTAGTTTAGCCGTAGAACCCTACAATAGTATTGAGGAATTAGATTTAGCCGTAACCGGTATTTTTGGAAAACTAAACAAAGCCGCTTGGATGACCACTTTTTATGTCAATGGTTGGTCTGGTGATGATATGACCACGCACCGAGAAAGTAATAAAGGCGATTTTAGAGAATATGATCAAAGAGACATCTCTGCTTCAAACGGAAGAACAGCCACAAATTGGGCAGGTATTTATGCTATGGTGAAAGCCGCTAATACTGTTTTAATTAATATGGAAGGTGTAGCGTTTCCTGCTGATGCTGCTCGTCAAAAAGAGTTAGTGGGGCAAACTTATTTCTTAAGGGGTTTAATGTTTTATCATTTAGCACGTATACACGGAAGAATAGTATTACCCTTAGACTTAGAAATAAACTTTGAAAGACCTTTGGCAACCCAAGCAGAGGTGTACCAGCAGATAGAGAGCGATTTATTAAACGCTGAATCTATGTTACCTGTACAAACAAATATTGGAGCTTCCAATCCTAACTCAGGTACAGCCAGAGCTATACTTGCAAGACTTTATTTAGATTGGGCAGGATTTCCTGAGAAAGATGCTTCAAAATATGCCTTAGCGGCTTCTAGTGCTAAACAAGTCATTGATAACGCTGGTGATCATGGTTTTGGCCTTGTAGATGATATCTCAACCTTATATACCGTAGCTGGTAGAGAAAATATAGAATCTATATTTACCATTGCCTATTGTTCATCTTGTGGTCTTCCTAACCGGAAAACTGGTAAACTTGGACTTCCAAGTGATCCTCAAACACAAGGCTGGCAAGAGACATTTGCAGAAATTAGATTTTTCGAAGATATGCCAGAAGGCGCTAGAAAAGATGCAACCTACCATACGCAAGTACCTTTAGATGAAAATGACAAAGCTACCGCAGGCGACCCTGTTGGAGGCTTTTTAGAGTGGACTAGCTTTGTAGATCAACAACAACCCCTATTCAAGAAAATTGTTGGTCCGTTTGAAGAAGGAACTTTTGGAGGTTTTGAAAGCGACCGAAATGACTACTATATGAGATATGCCGAGGTTTTACTTATTTATGCTGAAGCCTCAGGAGAATCTGGTACTGCAGGCGCAGAAGCATGGAAAGCATTAAATGATGTAAGAAATAGAGCTGGCTTGCCAGATGTAGGTCCGTCAGATGGAACAATTCAAGATTTAGCTTTTACAGAGCGAAAATGGGAATTAGCAGGTGAATATTTACGTTGGAATGATCTGGTAAGAAAAGAGCAGGTTGAGGCTGCACTCGGTGGTTCTGCTAGAAACCCAAGAGTTTCTATAAACGCACTTACCAATGAACCTATAACATCAGAAACAAATGCTATAATTGGTTCTCTAGCGCCATCAAATTATTTTGTGCCTCTACCACAAACTGAAGTAGATAGAAATCCAAACCTAGCAAATTAGATATTGAGTTAGTTTTTTTTAGAATTAAGCGGTAAGATTTTAAAAAATCTTACCGCTTTTTGCTCCTACTATGTTTGCTTTAGTTTAGAAACCAATGTAAATTACAAGAGCCCTACATCACCCATTATATGACGCCTTATGACCACATTCAAATCCTATTTCAGTATTAAAAAATTGTATCCAATTGCTATCTGTATTCTTTTAAACTTAGGAGTATATTCCTGTAAAGAGCAAAGAGCAGATGCGCCAATACCTGAAGAACAAAAATTATTTACAGCTGTTTCCTCTAAACATTCTGGATTAGATTTTGTTAACCAGTTAGAAGAAACCTTAGATTCTAATTATTATCAATATATGTACACCTATATAGGTGGTGGTGTTGCAGCAGGTGATATTAATGATGATGGTTATATAGATCTTTATTTTACTTCTAACTCTTCCGCCGATAAATTATACTTAAATCTTGGGAATTTCACCTTCAAAGAAATATCTACAGAAGCAGGGATACTGAATACTCCTGGATTTAATACAGGCGTAACCATGGCCGATGTGAATAATGACGGACTTCTAGATATCTATATTTCTCGAGGAGGTTGGGAAGATAATGATGGCAAATTTCAAAATCTTCTATACATTAATAATGGCGATCTTACCTTCACAGAAAAAGCAGCAGTGTTAGGTATTGCCGATGATAACCGCACCATACAAACCACCTTTTTTGATTATGACAATGATAATGATCTTGATGCCTATGTATCTAACACTCCTGATATAACCAGTAGAACTCAAATTCTAGATTTAGATAAAATTCAAAAAGATCCAAAAACATTAGAACTAAAAGGGTCTGATAGGCTCTATAATAATGATGGCACTGGCCATTTCACAGATGTTTCAGAACAAGCAGGCTTACAGTTTGATATTGGTTTTGGTCTAAACCCTCAAGTAGGCGATTTAAATAATGATGGCTGGTTAGATGTCTATGTCTGTAATGATTTTAATATTCCTGATTTGGCCTACCTAAATAATAAAGATGGCACTTTTACAGAATCCAGAGATTTATTATTTAAACACATCTCCTTTAATAGTATGGGGAGTGACATAGCCGATATAAATAATGATGGATTATTAGACGTATTAACTTTAGATATGAATCCTGAAGATTATATCCGTTCAAAAACAACCATGGCCATGACATCTATTTCCAGTTTCGAAGAAATGGTTGACAAGGGCTATCATTACCAATATATGCATAATATGCTGCAGTTAAACAATGGTGAAGGCGCATTTAGTGAGATTAGCAAAATGTCTGGCATTGCCAATACAGATTGGAGTTGGTCTATTCTTTCTGCCGATTTTGATCTTGATGGTTTTAATGATATTTATGTAACCAACGGGGTTTATCGTGATGTAATTGATCGGGACAAAAACAGTGAAATCTTACAAATTTTAAAGGCTAATAATAGAAAGCCAACCAAGGAAGATTTCCTCAGGTTTGCTAAAATGTTACCACAGCAAAAATTGAATAATTATTTTTTTAAAAATAATGGCGACTACACTTTTGAAGATACTTCAAAAGAATGGACAGATGAAAAGCCAACTTTTTCTAATGGAGCCATTTATGCCGATTTAGATAATGATGGGGACCTAGATATTGTCGTCAACAATATTAATGAAGAAGCTACGGTTCTTAGAAATAATACTTTAGATCAAATACGACGCTATTATCTTAAAATAGATTTAGTGGGTCCTGGCAAAAATACGTTTGGAATTGGAACTACGGTACACTTAAATTTTGCAGATGGTTCTACCCAAACGAGGCAACTTATTCCTACTAAAGGGTTTTTATCTTCGGTTGCTACCACACTTCACTTCGGATTAAATAAACATATGAACATTGCAACTGTGGAAGTTGTTTGGCCAGATGGTAAAACTCAAATTCTACGCGATGTAAAAGCCAATCAGAGTTTACTTCTTAACTACAGATATGCAGATGGTATGAAAGAATATACCAAAAAGACTGAAACTCTTTTCAAAAAGCAAGAAGTAGATTACACGCATAAAGACCCCTACTTTAATGATTACGAACTTCAAATACTTTTGCCGCATAAATTGTCACAAACAGGCCCTTTTGTTACCAAAATCGATCTAAATAATGACGGTTATGAAGATGTCTATATTGGTGGTGGCAAAGGTCAACCCGGGCAGCTCCTTTATGGGAGTCCAAATAATTCATTCCAAAAAAAGCATATAAAATCTTTTAATGATGATAAAGCATTTGAAGACCAAGGGGCGTTATTTTTTGATGCCGATAATGATGGGGACTATGATTTATATGTCGTGAGTGGTAGTTATGAATTTAACCAAACTCCAGAATTACTTTACGATCGATTATATTTAAATAATGGACAAGGAGATTTTACTCGTACGAAAAACAACCTTCCAGAAATGGCTTCATCGGGCTCTGTAGTAACTTCTTCTGACTATGATAATGATGGCGATTTAGATCTTTTTGTAGGCGGACGCGTTGTTCCAGGAAAATATCCTTACGCGCCTACCAGTTATCTTTTAATAAATACTGAAGGTAATTTTACGATCAAAACACCAGAACTAGCTCCTGACTTAGAAAAAATAGGAATGGTCACAGATGCCATTTGGTCTGACATTAATAACGATAACAAAATAGATCTTGTGGTTACAGGCGAATGGATGGGAATTGAAATTTTTATAAACAAAAACAACCAATTAATTAGAAGTCTTGACTACCCTACCCTTGCAAATGCCAAAGGTTGGTGGAATAAATTACTTGTTGAAGATATTGATAATGATGGTAATAAAGATATTATTGCAGGTAATTTAGGTTTGAATTATAAGTTCCATGCCTCAAAGGAAGATCCTTTTGAGATCTACACGAATGACTTTGATTTTAATGGTATTGAAGATATTATCCTAGCCAAAGATTATCAAGGCAAACAAGTCCCTGTTCGTGGTAAAAGCTGTATGACCCAGCAATTACCACATCTATCAAAAAAAATACCTTCGTATATAGAATATGCCAATAAGAATGTCGAAGAAATTGTTGGAGCTCGTATAAATACAGCTTTGCATTATACAGCTAACGAATTTAGATCTGGAATTTTCAGGAATAATGGTAGTAAAGGATACCATTTTACTCCACTTGCTAATGCGTTGCAGAAGTCACCTATCAATAGTATGCTCTATGAAGACTTTAATGGTGATGGGACTAAAGATTTGTTACTGGCAGGTAACAACTATCAATCTGAAGTAGAAACGACTAGAGCAGATGCTGGTATTGGTAGTTTTTTAAGTGGTGATGGAAATGGTCATTTTAATCCTGTTTCAAATAAGGTCTCCGGATTTTTTGCAAATAAGGATGTTAGGAGTATGATAAGTGTTACCTCAAAAGATAAAAAATTGGTGCTAGTTATCAATAATAATGATAAAGCAGCCATATATAACATCAGGAAATAGAAGAGGAATTAAAGAAACCAACAATAGTTTATAGCAGTAGCTTATTGTTGGTTTTCTTATCCCTATTCCACGTATGTAGGGAATGTGCATTCCTAATTATTTATTGTCCTCTATTAATTGCAAGGGCGTAGGTTTCTCTAGGCCATTTTTTGGTGCATCATGCTCCGTCTCATGCAAATTAAAATTAGGAAGTACTTTATTTAATTCATCCCTTTCTTTTCTATGTGCTTCAGAAACTTGGCTCCAATCTTTTATCTTCTTAAAACTAATTAAATCATCAGGATTCTCACTAACATCCCACCAATCATTTTTTCCATCTTTTAAAACCAAACCGCCCCTGATAATTTGCATTTCTTTATGATAGCCATAGATCCACTCCCGATGTTTTGGTTTGTCTGTAGTTAAAAAAGGAAGTAAACTCTCTCCATTTACCTCATAACTATCTGGTATTTTCACGGATGCAATCTCTGCTATAGTTGGTAACATATCAGACATATTTACCAATATATCTTGCAAGCCTTTTTTAGTCATGTTCATTCCTGGAGCATAAATAATTAAAGGTACATGTGTCCCTTTTTGAGAAACGGGACTCCCCTTTCCATAGCCGCTTGTACCATTATCTGCACAAAAAATAAAGATAGTATTATTAGCTACCCCCATTTCCTTTATTTTATTCATGTAACGCCACACCTGATAATCCAAATAATTTATATGATGATGAATACCACTTTCAGTAATGGTACCGTGGGTATCATAAACTCCTTTATCACCCGTTACGTTTGGCTGTATTCTTGTATATGCTTTTCCATCCCAATTAATTTTTGGTGTGCCGGGCCATTTATTTTTACTATTGGGATTCAGAAAATCCATTGCATCATGACCTAAATGACTGGTATGGTAAATAAAGAAAGGTTTTTTTTCTCTTTGTTTCCGTTCCATAAAATCGAAAATAAAATCTAATTCCACATCTGGTCCAAATGTATTTAACCCAAAAGTGTCTTTTGCCGCTTTATTATTGGGCCACCATTCTAAAGACTCAGAAGCCTTGGGGTGATTTAATAATTGCACATGGGGTTTCCAATACCAACCAGATTGCACATAAGACGTCACTTCTACATCAGTATCCGCATTAACTATTTTTTTGATACCGTTGACTTTTCTAGTTTCCAGCCTAAAATCAGTAGTTGCTATTGGCGTATTATAAGATCCTTCACCTGGAGTAAAACAACCTTCATCAAAATTAAAACCTGAAATTTTCATTTGGGTTTTGCCTGCCCAGTAGGTAGCATACCCCCCCTTTATTAGCAATATCTTCTAGTGTATAAGCAGAACTATCATACAGGTTCCAGCTTCCTTTTTGGTCAGGTGCTTTTCCTTTATCGCTATTATGCCACCACTTGTGCTGGTGTGCATACCTGCCCGTCATCATCATAGCTCTACTCGGAGAACATATGGTAGCAGCCCAAGCCGTTTTTACATAGATTCCTTCTTCTGCCAAATGATTTAAAACAGGAGTTTGGGCTCGGTATTGCATATCTGAAGTATCGCCCCCTTTAGGTAAACTCCATACTGAGGAGCCATAAATAGGTAATTCTCTAGCACTAATATCATCGGCATAAAGTAAAATAATATTAGGCTTCTCTTGAGCAATACTCTGTTGTACAATCACTAAAAAAAATCCAAAAATGGCACTTCTAACAATTTCTAGTTTCATAGGTTTAAAAATGATGATGCGTTAATCTATTTGCGTTATATAAGTATAGTAAACACCGTATGATGTCTCATTTTCAATAAAATCATTAATTAGAAAAGTTTTGCCTTTTTGTAAATGCACTGTAAAAACTACTTCTTCTTCTTGAGGTTTGATGCCTTTTTCGAGTATTTGATTGGCTATAGATATCTTCGCCTTTGTTGGTGTAATCCTTTTATATTGAAATAAGTTCTTTGGGTTTTCGTGGGGCACATCCCAAATAGCTCCAGGGCATTCTTTGGGCCATCTACGAAGGGATATTAAATAATCACCTTCTTGTTCAACATATATTGCATGAGTATTGTTGGTATTTTTCATTCCCTCTGCCACCTGTTCACATTTCCAAATACCCTCATCCTCACCAATAGCATGTTGAATTGTAAGTTTAAGTTCTAGCTGCTCTTTAGATCCTATATGATTCAAAGGCAATTCAGAATAGGTTTTATTTGTTTTTACGGAATTTAAGAATACTTTATTTTCCTTTAGTAATTGCACAACTATTTCTGGATACTTGTCTGCTAAATTTTGGTGTTGTTGGGGGTCTTTGGTGATATCATACAATGCCGTACCATTAATCAATCGCCATTGATTTTTGATAATACACGTGCCATCTTCATAATAAGGTGGCCTCCAATCTTGACGATTGTGTAGAAAAATAGTGCGATTAGAAGCTAAGGACTCTTTGGATAAAATGGATGATGAAAAATCAAGTCCGTCTAATGGTGTGCTTTCAGGAATACTTAAGTGACATAATGCAGCTAATGTCGGTATTAAATCTACATGCGCAGCATTTGTATTTACATCTCTTCCCCCTGCTATCTTACCATCAGGCCAACGAATAAAAAACGGTACACGGTGGCCACCTTCTTCTTTATCACCTTTTATACCCCTGTAGCCTTTGTTATAGCCAAACTTACCGTCTCTACTATAACCAAATCTAGTACCATTATCACTCATAAAGATAAGAATGGTATTTTCTAGCAAATTTTGTTCCTCTAAATACTGGTGGAATTTGCCAAAATTTTCATCTATATTGGCGATCATACCATAAAGATTTGCACTACTAATTTCTTTACCTTCTAATTTCTTATAAGGCTCTGCATATTTTTCCGCAACAATTAAAGGGTCATGTGGTGCATTTAAAGGCAAGTAAACAAAAAATGGGTCCTCTTTATTTTGAGCAATAAAACGTGTCGCTTCTTTAAACCATACATCTGTACAGTAGCCTTCAAATTGTTTTGGCTGGTTATTTACATAATACACATCATCAAAATAACTATTACCCCAATAATCTGACAATTCTCCAATACCACCGGCAAGATGGTGTATAGCCGTATCAAAACCACTGTCTGTAGGTCTTGATGGGTAATTATCGCCTAAGTGCCATTTTCCAAATAAGCCAGTTTTATACCCATTCGCCTTAAAAATATCAGCTATAGTACTAGCATCTTCAGACAAGGCATCTCTTCCTTTAAACGTTGCCCAAGCCCCATTATTAATAGGATACTGCCCTGTCATTAGTGCGGCTCTCGTTGGGGTGCATAACGGACTCACATGAAAATCGGTCATGCGTACAGCTTCCTGATAAAAAGCGTCTATTTTCGGTGTTTTTATCCATGGATTACCCTGACACCCTAAATCTCCGATACCTAAATCATCTGCTAAAATTAAAATAACATTAGGAGGATTCTCTTTATTTTTTTGCATCGAAAACCCCGAAAAAAAAGTTATAAAGATTAGTAGTCCCATTAATTTATGGTTCATATCTATTTCAAATTTAATGAAGCGTTACTTGTTCAACCAAGGTTCTTTAGTCCCATTTAAATAGGTAATAAACCAACCACTACCCCAACCTGCTGCCCATAGCACGTTTTCATTATACGGATCTGGTTTTACATCTACCATTTTATCTGGCTGCCCTAGACCCTTATTTATTTTATTCCAATTTTCACCTGCATCCGTCGAAAGATAAATCCCCGGATTCTTAAAATTATCTGCCATAGCTATTGGCTGACTTGCGACACTTATCACTAACAACTCTGGATTAACAGGTGATGATTCTACTTGCCACACAAAAGGAGCTTTAAATAGCTGCTGCCATTTCTTTCCTTTATTTTTACTACGCCATACACCGCCTTCTTCATAACTACCCGTACGGCGCCCCGTAGCGATGTAGAAATATCCATTATTGCGGTCAATAAAAATAGAATTGACGGCTTTTATTTCTGCAGGCAGTGTCATTTTCTTCCAAGTACTCCCTTTATCGGTAGTGCTATAGAGTCCGCCATTAGCATCATTCAAAGCAGCATATAAGTTATTCGAATTTTGTGGATCCATTGTTATTCTACGAACACTAGCATTTTTATGAAAGCCTGTATTGTTTAGTTCCCAAGTATACCCTCCATCAAAAGAACGGTAAAAACCATAGCCGCCTTTTGTTAATTGAGGTGCTTTACTACCTACTTCTGAAATAGGATTTTTAACCGTACAGAAATACATGTTTTTAGGATTCTCAGGATCTATCGTTAAAGAATATTGAGTAGCCACGCCTTCCCACGAATTATTTGCTGCATCAAAAATAGTAGCTATATTTTCCCATGTTTTACCTGCATCTTTACTTCTTCGAAATTTACCTCTGTGTTCTTGACGCCAAGCTAAGGAATAAATAATATTAGGATCAGTAGGATGCACTGCAACCGTAGCTGTTGAATGTTGCCCATGGTTCCCTTCATAATCCTGAACTTGACCATCTAGCTGCTTTACAGCCACTGCTTGTTTGTCTGGCCAATCTTCTAAATCTGTGGTCTGCCATAATCCGTGTTCACCACTGGCTAATAATCTTCTATTTTTTATACCTGTTTCTAGCAACATAAACCTTCCTGGCAGATTACTATCTCCACGACCTATCCATTTATTACTTCCTACAGAAGTTTCGTAATCATCTATCTGCTGCCATGTTTTACCCTGATCTGATGACTTAAGGGTCTGCTGATCTATACCGATAAATACTTCTCCTAATGAATTAATATTCATCATACGATTACCAGAACGTTCTACTTCATGGTCCATATAGGTTTGCAAATGCGCAAATTCAACATTAGCGCCTATAGGATTGTTTCTCCCTTGCCAATATGCTTTATCTTTTTCACTAAGCCAATAAGATCCCTGTCTAGCACAAGCAAACCAAGACGCACCTCCATTATCTGTTTTCCAAACATCGCCAGCTCCAAAAGTAACGTCATGCTTTTTATTAAACGATACATAGATTTCGTCAGGATTTATGGGATTCACCACCAACCGATTGAACACCGGTAAGATCTCTGATGGCAAATTGGAATATTTATCTTTGGCTTCATTTTTAGAAAGATTAAACCAAGAACCAATAGTTTTATAATACCGATCTATCTCCGCAGAAAAATTAATTTTATTTAAATCGATAGTTAGATTACTGGTAATATTCTCCCAAGATTTTCCGTAATCTGTACTTTTATATACCCCTCCTTTTGAACTTATTGTATTTCCATTTGAACTATACATTGTTTGCTCAACCAGATATAATATAAACGCTCCTGTTTTTTCATCGTAATAAGAGGTAAGGTCTCTTGGTAAATTATTAGGTAAGCCTTCATGGCTTGCATGCCAATCTACACCGCCATTAGTACTAGTATAGAGCCCGTAATTTGTGGCTATAAAAATGGTACTTGGATTTGTTGGGTGATAGATAATTCTACCTACATCTAAATTTTTTGAAATATTTGAAGCTATTTTAGACCAGGTTTTTCCGGCATCTACTGTTTTTAGAATATAGCCATAACTAGCGCGGTCATTAATAGCACCGTGAGGATTAGCTAAACTTCTGTGATTATCTTTTATATTCCAAAAATCACCAGCACCAATTAACCATTCATTATCATTTTTAGGGTGAATAGCTATTTTTGTATGCGCATTACTGGGGTGGTTGCCTTCTATTCTTGGGATATGATAAATTAATTTCCATGTTCTTCCGCGATTATAGGAAGTATACACATCTCCACGGCGTTCTAAGGCTACCCCAAAATCAGGATTTTGCTTAGAAAAAACAATATCCAACACACGTTCCATATCAAAACCACTGCCATCAGAATCTTTTAAGGTATGCCAAGATTTTGCTCCGTCCCAAGTGCCATAACTCACATGCATATCTGGCCCCATGAACATCGAATTTGGATCTGTTGGGTGTGTCCAAAACTCTTCGTTATATCCAGACATTCCAGGACCAAAATTCTTCCAAACTATGGTGGAATCAGAAATAACTTTTTCTGTTTTTATTTGTTTGAAGAAATCAATTTTGCTTTTCTCTTGACATTCTGCCTTAGCAGTAATTAACATGAAAGTAAAAAATAAAATAGCTGTTTTTTTCATTTGGATAGTTTGAAACTAGGTAGTTCAAAACTAAATATTTTTATTCCACAACAACACCACTAATGATTTAACAACTAAAACAGATGAGCAACTTGAGGTTTTTTAAATAGTATCTATGACATTTTTATAGCCCTTTAGATCATAAAAAATCATCTATGGTAGTATTCTGCTTATCTCTTACCCTTTTTCATCAGAGCTATATATACTTTTAATTTTTACGAAATAGCTACTCCCATATATAATTTTACTGTATACCGAAGTAACTAAATAACGATTCTAATTCATCGCAACAATGAACTTAAAAAAGGTATTTTTATTTTTAGCAGTTTTCTATTCAATCAACAGCCAAGCTCAACTAAATATTCTCTTTATAGAATCTGATGATCAGAGCAATCAAGCAGTTGGCGCCTATGGCAATGAGGCTATGATTACACCCAATATTGATGCACTCGCCAAAGAAGGAACTTCTTTTACTGCCGCTTACAATATGGGTTGTTGGTCTCCCGCAGTTTGCATTCCTAGTAGGACCATGCTTATCTACGGAAAATATATTTGGGAATCTCAAAAAATAAACAAGCAAAACGCACCAAAGTCGCTACCGGAAAAATTACACGATAAGGGCTATTATACCTATATGACCGGAAAATGGCATGCCATGGGAAAGAATGCTAAAGAAATTTTTGATGAAACCGGAAGCATTCAAGCTGGGCAATTGAAAACCTACAATTCTCCTGCTGGGCACATCACGGATATTACCGCTAACGAAGCCGTTTCTTTTTTAAATACCTATGATAAAACAAAACCATTTTTCGCCTATGTAGCATTTAATGCTCCGCATGTTCCCAGACAAACCGAGCAAAAATATTATGATATGTATCCCGCAGAGGAGATGGTCTTACCACCAAGTGTAATTAATAATACTCCGCTTAATACAAACGTAAAATACCAGTATACCAATGATCCCTTACAATCTAAAACCATGCAGCAACGCGTACAGCAAAACAATGCTATGGTTACCCATATGGATACTGGTATTGGAGCTATCATCCAAGCCTTAAAAGACAAAGGAATTTATGACAATACCATCATAGTTTTTACTTCTGATCATGGAATTAATTTTGGTGAAAATGGTGTCGCGGGTAAGGTATGCCTCTATGAACCAAGTGTTACCGCACCATTGATTATTAAAGCACCATTGGCTAAACCTAATACTAAAATTGCATCTCGAGTGTATTTACAAGATGTGGTACCTACCCTATTTGATTTGCTAGGCCTTGAAATGAAAGAGCCAACAGATTTCGAAAGTTTAGCTCCTTTATTAACTCATACAGGAAAAGCTAGAGCCTCTATTTATCTAGCCATGTTTGATGACCAACGAGGTATTATCTCACAAAACAAAAAACTAATCGTTTACCCCAAAACGGGAAATTTAGAATTGTATGATTTAAAAAATGACCCATGGGAAACAAGAAACCTCATCCGTAAACAGAAATCAAAATCTACCATCACCAGTCTTTTAAGTAAGTTAAAAGACTGGCAATTAAAAACGTTAGATGAAACTGATTTAACCAGTATTTATACCAAATACAGTCTGTAAGATGAAAAAAATACTACTGTTATTCCTTTTAGGATTTACAACGATTTTACAAGCCAATGATTATAATGTTTTAGACTATGGCGCTAAAGGAGACGGAACTTCTAAAGATACCAAAGCGGTGCAAGCTGCCATTGATGCCTGCACTAAAAATGGAGGTGGAAACGTAATTATACCTGCTGGTAAAACCGTTTTGATTGGCACTATCTACTTGAAAAATTTTGTCACCCTTTATATTGAAAATGGAGCTGTTTTATTAGGTAGCCCCAACTACGAGGACTACACCACAGACACTCATAAGAATAGGTATAAAAACGAACCTCATATGGATCGTTGCTTAATTTTTGCGAGTGATGCCAAATACTTTGCGATTAAAGGCTTAGGAACCATAGATGGCAATGGACATCCAAAATATTTTACAAAAGAAAAAGGTGGCCGCCCTATGATGATGCGCTTTCTTAATTGCACCAATATTCAATTAAAAGAGGTAACGCTGATTAACCCTGCCGCTTGGACTTCTGCATGGTTGTATTGTGATCAAATTGTGGTAGATAGCATTAAAATAATAAGTCGTGTAAACCAAAATGGAGACGGACTAGATTTTGACGGCTGCACCAATGTACGCGTCGCTAATTCTTCTTTTGACACGAGTGATGATTCTATTTGTTTGCAAACCTCAAGACCCGATAAACCCTGTAAAGATATTGTAATTACCAATTGTGTATTTACCAGTAAATGGGCTGCTATGCGTATTGGTCTAGCCTCTAGAGGAGACTTTGAATCTGTAACCGTAAGCAATTGCACTTTTCATGACATACAAGATTCAGGGTTAAAAATTCAAATGAATGAAGGTGGAGAAATGAAAAATATGATTTTTTCGAATATAGTCATGAAAAATGTTCCTAGACCAATTTTCATGACCTTTTGCCAGCAACGCGCTGGTGTAGATACTCCGGAAACCATGTTTCCGATGAAAGAAATGCATAGTTTCTCTTTCAATAATATGATAATAGACAACCGAGAACTCGATAAAAATTCAGTTATTTTTTTAACGGGAATGCCCGATAATTACATCAGAGATATTCAATTAAATAACATTCAAATGACGGTTTCTGGTGGCGGTACTTTTGCAGATGCCACTAAAAAAGAAATCAATGAATATACACTGGAAACCTTAAATGGCTGGTGGCCCGAATTTAGTAAAGTAGGTACACTACCCGCTTCTGGAGTTTATGCTAGGCATATTGATGGGCTATATATCAACAATTTTCAATTAATCACTATTTCAGATGATAAGCGTAAGGCTATAGTTTTAGATGATGTCATAAATGGAAACGCCAAGAATGTATATCTAAATGGAAAAGAGCTAACGAATCCTGAATTAAAATTAAATTAAAAAGATGAACTATCGCTTTTTATTCTCCACACTCCTATTTTGTTGTTTCGCCAACCTTAAAGCACAACAGCCTAACGTTGTTTGGATTGTTTCAGAAGACAATTCCAAACATTACATGAAACTTTTTGATGCACATGGTGTACACACTCCAAATATTGAAAAACTAGCCCAAAACGGAATCCAGTTTAACCGCGCTTTTTCAAATGCTGCTGTTTGCTGTGCTGCAAGGTCTAGTATTATTACGGGTGTTTTTGGACCGAAACTAGCAACACATTATCATAGATCAGAACAAAAAGTAACACTACCTGAAAACATTAAAATGTTTCCTGAATACCTGCGAGATGCCGGGTATTATACGAGCAATAATGCAAAGGAAGATTATAATATTCACAAAAGCAATGAAGTCTGGGATGACTCTTCCAACAAAGCTAGCTGGAGAAACAGAAAAAAAGGACAGCCCTTTTTTCATGTGTATAACATAGGCACCACCCATGAAGGAAGTTTACATTTCTCTCAGAAAGAAATGGAGACATTAAAAACGGAGACTGCCCTAGAATCTGTATTTGTACAACCCAATCATCCACAAACAAAAACCTTTTCATATACAAATGCATTTTACCGCGACAGAATTATTAAGATGGATGCTGAAGTAGGCGAAGTAATCCGGGAATTAGAACGTGACAACCTATTAGAAAGCACTATCATCTTTTACTATGGAGATCATGGCGGAGTTTTACCCAATAGCAAAGGCTATTTAAAAGAAACTGGTTTACATGTTCCTTTAGTAGTCTCCGTTCCTGAAAAATACCAAAACCTATCCCCTTTTTCAAGTGGCACGGCAACAAATACCTTCGTTAGCTTCATAGATTTTAGTGCTACGGTATTAAACTTAGCTGGTATTACAATACCTGAAACCATAGACGGAACACCTTTTTTAGGTACGAACATCTCAAAAAACACCCTGCAAAATAATGAAACGTATGGTTATGCAGATCGGTTTGATGAAAAGTATGACATGGTCAGAAGCTTGCGAAAAGGCAACTTAAAATATATAAGAAATTTTCAACCTTTTATGGTAGATGGGCTTATGAATAACTATAGGTACAAGCAATTGGCGTACAAAGAATGGAAAGCACTTTTCGATACTGGAAAACTTAACGACATACAATCGCAATTTTTCAAACCTAAGGTTGCCGAAGAATTATATGATGTTGAAAATGACCCTTATGAAACCATCAATCTTGCGAACAATCCTGCATATCAAAAAAGCTTAAAACAGCTTAGAAAAAACCTAAGTGGTTGGATGAGATCAATGCCAGACCTGTCATTATTTCCTGAAAATTATATTATTGACGAGGCTTTTAATGACCCTATTACTTTCGGGACAGCCCACAAAAAAGAAATTTCTAATTATTTAAAAATTGCCAATTTACAGCTTATTCCGTTTGAAAAGGCAAAACCAAAATTAGCTAAGTATTTAGATTCTTCTGATGATCTAGAACGCTATTGGGCATTGATTACGTGTTCTAGCTTTAGCACACAAGCAGCTGTATTTTCTAATCAAATTCAGCAAATAATGAGGTCTGACTCTTTGTTGATCAATAGAATGCGCGCTGCAGAATTTTTTGGTATTACCGGAATATTGGATAGTTCTAACTATTTAACAGAGATGTTATATGACTCTACCAATGAAAAAGAGGCGCTTTTAATACTCAACACTATCGCTTTACAACAAGATTATTATCAGAAATACCAATTTAATATAGACATCAAAAAATTAGACAAGGCTGTTTTCAACAACAAACTAATTCAAGAAAGGCTCAAATATCTTAATCACGAATTACAGTATTAAAACGATAAAACCAATCCTTATGAAATCAATTCTAAACAAACTAAAGATTACCCTACTTACTAGTTGCCTATTTGCTGCCGGTTCGGTCATCGCACAAAAATCTCCACACTTTAATGATGGTGAAGATCCAAAACCAACCACTCAAAAATGGAAACTGGTAAAAAACATGTCCGATGAATTTGAGGGCAAAAAAGTAGACGAGAAAAAATGGCAAATTTCTGGGCAAGGTTGGATAGGTAGAGCTCCCGGCTTATTTCAATCAGAAAATATAAAAGTGGAAGATGGTGGCTTAAAAATCACTACGAGACTGCTACCGCAGCCCGTAACAAAACAAGGTAAAGAATACACACACGGTGGCGGTTATGTTGGCTCTGTTAATGGCATGACCTATGGGTACTATGAATGCGAAATGAAAGCCAATAAAACCTTCATGTCTTCTACTTTTTGGCTCATAAACGAGTCTAAAGAATTAGAAGGTTGTGATAAAAGAACTACTGAGTTAGATATTCAAGAGAGTGTTGGACAAATTACCAATGATGCCGAATGGATGAAGAATTTTGACCAATCTATGAATTCCAACACACACAGCAGAAATATTCCTGAAGGGTGTGATTACGAAAAAGGCTCGAATAAATCTGGTGCTTTGGTGGGTGGAAAAGTATATGATGATTACCATGTGTATGGTGTATGGTGGAAATCAAAAGATGAAGTACAGTTTTTTCTAGACGGTAATTTTCTTGCAAAAGTAACGCCGCCTGCAGATTATGACATTGAAATGTATTTAAGAATGGTCGTAGAAACGTACAACTGGAATCCTGTTCCAGAAGATGGCGGAATGAACGGCACTGAAGCCGAAAGAACGACCACTTACAATTGGGTACGGTCTTGGGAATTAGTTGATGGTAAAAAATAGTATGAAAAAATTAGTTGTTTTTAACATAACCTCGTTATTTATTGCTCTGCTTCTTTTAGGAGCCATGGTTTCTTTTAGTCTGAAGCCAAAGATTTATGATATAAAAAACTTTGGTGCCAAAGGAGATAGTATAACCATTAATACAAAGGCTATTCAAAAAGCTATTGATAAGTGTTCAAAAAATGGTGGAGGAATTGTAGTTATTAAAGAGGGTGTTTATAGCAGTGGCACCATTCTTTTAAAAGATAATGTTACCCTTCAGATTGATAAAAGCGCTAAGCTTCTAGGCAGTGCTAACCCACAAGATTATCAAAGTATAGATACTTTTGTAGATGCTACAGGGCAAAAACGTGGTACCTGTTTGATTGGCGCAATGGGTGCTAAAAATATTGGTATTTCTGGTTCAGGAAGTATCGATGGTAACGGCACAGCCTTTCTTCCTGAAAATCTTTTTATCAAAAAAAAAGCATTAGGTATTTCGGGAGAGGATCGATTTGGAGGTAATCGTCCTTTTTTATTACGTTTTGTAAAATCAACTCAGATTACATTAAAAAACATCCATTTACGGGAAGCCGCAGCTTGGGCCTGTCATTTTTTTCAATCAAGTAATATCCTTGTAGACAACGTATCTATTTACAATCATGCAAACCAAAATAATGATGGTATTGATCTAGATTCTAGCCATGATATCATTATTAAAAACTGTAACATAAATTCTGGCGACGATGCTATTTGCATAAAATCTACGAGTCCATTACCTACTTATAATGTCAAGGTTTCCAATTGCACCTTAAAGAGTGATTGGGGAGCTATAAAGTTTGGTACCGAATCTATGGGAGATTTCTATAATATTGATATCCGTGATTGTAAAATTGAAGATACCAAAGGGGGCGGCATAAAAATACTAAGTGTAGATGGTGCTAACATTCATGACGTACTCATAGAAAATATAGAAATGAATCATGTAGACATGCCCATTTTTGTGCGCTTAGGAGAACGGTTAAGAACCTACAGAACCACCGACAAACAGGCGGTAGGTTCTATTCATAATGTTCGTATAAAAAATATTAAAGCAACTACTAGAGGCTTAGATAGCTCAAGAGTTTCACCGCCCTCTGGAATTTTAATTACAGGAACTCCAAAGCATAAAATAGGTGCTTTGACCTTAGAGAATATTACTATTGACTTACCTGGCGGAGGCAAATTGTCTGACCTATTTGAAGTACCTGAAGACGAAACTAGGTACCCAGAATTTAGTTTCTTTAACGTATTACCAGCATATGGAATGTATGCAAGACACATTAAAGAGTTAAAAATAAGTAGTCTTGATATAAAAACAGAGACTATAGACCTACGACCAGAAACACTAATTATAGATTAAATATTATGAAAATACACACACCCATTATCGCTTTGTTTTTTTTAATTGCGTGTAGCGCAAGCGCACAATCTTTCCCTTATAAACTACCAAAAGAAAAACCATCAATACCGCTAAGTACTTCAATGGAGCGTAATTATGATGGGTACCTAGCACCAGAACCAAAAGATAATGAACTTTATTCTCAATTTAAATATACCGAATTAAAAGGCTTAGACTATAATAATCATGATGGTACCATTAGTAGGAGAGATCCTTCTAAAGTGATTTTTGAAAACGGAAAATATTATGTTTGGTATACCTATCGACATACCGCTACCCCTCCTAAAGGTGCAGCATCTGCAACAGAAACAATCCCTTCTGCCGATTGGGATTTGGCTGAGATCTGGTATGCAACGAGCAAAGACGGTTTTACTTGGAAAGAGCAAGGTGTTGCTATTCCTCGACCTCCAAAACCTAATTTAGGCCACCGTTCCGTATCAACAGCCGATATTCTTAAATGGAAAGGAAAGTACTATATGTATTACCAAGGTTTTAGTGAGCCTAGTGGAACAAGAGGCGATGATTGCCCTGTTCTGATGTCTTATGCTACTTCACCAGATGGACCTTGGACCGCCACCAACAAAATTGTTATTCCTAATGGAGCAAAAGATACATGGGATCAATACTCTATTCATGACCCCTATCCACTGGTTTATAAAGGTAAAATTTATTTATACTATAAATCTGATTTTGTGGGCAGACCAAACTTAGTACGAATGCAAGGTCTAGCTACTGCCGAAGATCCCTTTGGACCATTTACTAAAAATCCCTTAAACCCAGTATTGAATTCTGGGCACGAGACTACCCTTTTTCCTTTTAAAACCGGTATAGCTGCCTTAAGTATTAGAGATGGAAATGAACACAATACCATACAATATTCAGAAGACGGCATCAATTTTAATATTGCCGCTATTACAGAATTAATGCCAGATGCTGCAGGTCCTTTTATTCCTGATGCTTTCACAGACACCAAAGATGGTAGAGGTATTACTTGGGGGATATCACATTTTACTAGTGTAAATGGTTGGGACACAAATCACGCTGTTTTAACCAGGTTTGATTGTGATTTAAGCTTAGATGTAGACGATCAAGGCATGAAAAAAGCCCATGTCTATCACAGGCCCGAATTTTATTATAAGCAGGGATTAAATAAAGAACAGCAAGAGCGTATTCGTTTGCAAAATGAAGCATTAAAAGAAAAAGAGTAATGACAAAATTCAAATATCTCGTCGCTAGCTTCTTTATTCTCATACACCTCTTAGCTGTTGGGCAAACCTCAAGTGTCAAATCAGAAATACAATACCTATCGGGTACTGGAAAAGACAATACAGTAGATTGGCAATTCTACTGCTCTGAAGGAATGAACAGTGGCTCTTGGACCACCATTAGTGTACCCTCTTGCTGGGAACAACAAGGTTTTGGCGGCTACAATTATGGGCAAGATGACCTTGCTACACGCCATAAAGAATTTGGTCTTTATAAACATGAATTTCTGGCTGCCGAAGAATGGGAAAATAAAACGATAGAAATTATTTTTGAAGGTGTCATGACCGACGCCGAAGTGAAAATTAATGGAAAGTTAGCAGGGGAGATTCACCAAGGTGCTTTTTATGAATTTAAATATACCATAACCGATTTATTAAAATTTGGGAAAACTAATTTATTGGAAGTTAAGGTCAACAAAGTTTCGGCCAATGAATCTATCAATCATGCCGAACGAAAAGCAGATTTTTGGGTTTTTGGTGGAATATTTAGACCTGTGTATCTAAAAATTTCTCCGAAAGAATATATAGAACGGGTTGCCATAGATGCACAAGCGGATGGTACCATCAATGCCGATATTTTCTCTTCATCGAACAAGGTTAAATCTGTAAACATGTTTCTATCTGACTTGGATAATAACAAAATTCAAGATTTAACTATAACCGAAAATAAACAGGAAAAAGGAACATGGCATGTAACTACAACAGCAAATGACATTAAAACTTGGAATCCTGAAAAGCCGAACCTTTATCTATTAACTATTGAGGTCTTAGACGCAAAGAAAAAAGTGCTGCATACCACTAGCAATCGTATTGGTTTTAGAACGGTTGAGGTTCGCGAACGCGATGGAATTTATGTCAACGGAAAACAAATTAAATTCAAAGGGGTAAACAGGCATTCTTTTCATCCTTCATCAGGCAGAACCACGCCAAAAGCATTGAGTATTGAGCATATTAAAATGATGAAAGACATGAATATGAACGCGGTACGGATGTCTCATTACCCGCCCGATGTTCATTTTTTAAATGCCTGTGATTCTTTGGGACTATTTGTTATTGATGAAGTCTGCACCTGGCACTCGCCACATTTAGATACTGAAGTAGGAGAGAAAATAGTGAAAGAAACGGTGGTTAGAGATGTTAACCACCCCTCTATTTTATTATGGGCAAATGGTAATGAAACAGGCTGGAACACCGATTTAGATGATGATTATGCCCTGTGGGATATTCAGAAAAGAGAAGTTATTCACCCATGGAATATCTTCAAGAAAACAAATACGCTGCATTATTTTCAGTATCATGCTTTAGCCAATGACGGTTATTCGAAAGATAAAATACTTTTTCCAACAGAATTTTTACATGGCTTATATGATGGTGGCCATGGTGCAGGCTTAGACGATTACTGGTCTAAAATGCGGAACATGCCACTTTCTGCAGGAGGTTTTCTTTGGGATTTTGCTGATGAAGCCATCGTTCGTACCGATAAAAATAACACGCTTGACACTGATGGCAATCACGCTGCCGATGGTATTGTAGGCCCATATGGAGAAAAAGAAGCCAGTTATTTCACGATAAAAGAAGTTTGGTCTCCTATTTATATTGAAGATCGATTTATAACCCCAAATTTTAATGGGATCTTTAAAGTAGAGAACAGGTATCATTTTACGAATTTGAATGAAAATAAAATGACCGCAAAATGGGTTCAATTTAATGGTCCTGATGAAAGCGATAAGTTTAAAGTACTTTCTGAATCTGAAATTGAATTACCGGCTTTAGAACCAAATACTAAAGGAACGTTTTCGGTTACCAAACCAGACAATTGGCAATCGGCGGATGTACTTTATCTGACTGCTGTAGATGCTCAAGGCATGGAAATATTTACCTGGAGCTATCCCGTAAAAACACCCAAAGCACTAAATGCTGCCTATATTAATTCTTCCGAAAAAAGTAAATTTAAAAAGACAATAAAGGATAATAGTATTGCGATAGAAGCCAATGGCATTCACTATACATTCTCAACAAAGACTGGTCTCTTAAAAGAAGTCATCAAAAACGGAAAGGTGATTCCTTTCAATAACGGACCCATCATTTTAGCACAGCATGACAGCGTAATTTCGGTAGCTATTAAAAGTTTAAAAAACAGCATAGAGATCACAACCGTTTTTGAGCTAAAAGATAAATCACCTACCTGGGCGAGTCACAAAGAGTTATCCTCAGATGTTATCAAATGGACCATTCATTCTAACGGTTTACTTGATTTGGCAGTTGATTTTAAAGGCAAAAGAGTTATAAAAGGATACAAGGGCATTACATTCTCTTTTCCTGAGTCTGAGGTAAGTGGTATGAAATGGTTGGGCGATGGCCCGTATCGGGTTTGGAGAAACAGAATGAAAGGTACCCAATTTAAGGTTTGGGAGAATGATTACAACAATACCATTACTGGTGAAACTGAATATGTTTATCCTGAATTTAAAGGCTTTTTCTCAAGCTTATATTGGGTGAAAGTTAAAGGAAAAAATGACAATGGTTTTACCGTCTATTGCAACTCTGAAAACACATTTCTACGCATGCTAACCCCAGAAAACCCATCCGAAGACCCTAACAAAAGAGTGAGTATTGAATATCCAGAAGGCGACATTTCTTTTGTAAAAAACATACCTGGTATTGGCACCAAATTTCAAGAACCAGACACTATGGGACCACAGGGAAATACTGAAAATTATTTTGGCAATTCAGACGAACCCATACAAATAGCATTGACTTTTGAATTTTAAAAAGACCAGAATGAACGCAACTAAGCTTTTATTGATTTCTATTTCCATCCTCCTTCTAGGTTGTAAAACTAACAGGGAGACTACTTATGAACCTGTATTTGAATCTTTAAAAAAACATGATGCCGCACCAGAATGGTTTCAGGATTCTAAATTAGGTATCTATTTTCATTGGGGACCTTACAGTGTACCAGCTTATGGTAGTGCATGGTACCCGCATAACATGTATAAAGACCAAGGCGATATTCGTAAACATCATGAAAAGACTTATGGTAGTATTCATGACTTTGGATACGAAGATTTCATACCCATGTTTAAAGCAGAAGAATTTGATCCCGAAAATTGGGCAGACTTGTTTGAAATGGCAGGTGCTAAATTCGCTGGCCCTGTAGCGCAACATCATGATGGCTTTGCCATGTGGGATAGTGATGTAAACCCATGGAATGCAGCAGATATGGGTCCGAAAAGAGATATTCTCGGTGAACTCTTTACCTCTTTAGAGAAAAGAAACATAAAAACCATTGCCACATTTCATCATGCAAGAAATGGGCAACGAAATGCTCATAAGCCTGAGGCTTGGAAAACAGCGTATGATAGTCATTATGTGTATCACCCTGATCTACCGACCGCCACTACAGACCCGAAATTGCGCAAACTGTTCGGTAATTTTGAAACCATAGAAGAATTTAATCAATATTGGTTAGATCAAGTAAATGAAGTGGTTGACAAATACCATCCAGATATTCTATGGTATGACTCTTGGCTGAATTTAATTCCTGAAGATAAAAGAATGGAAATGGCTGCACATCATTTTAATAATGGGCTGAAACAAAACAAAGAAGTGGTTACAGCACATAAACAAGATGATCTACCCTTAGACTATAGCGTTTTAGATTTTGAACAAGGTGGAAGAAGAGATATACACCCTTTGCCATGGTTAACAGATATTACTTTAGGAGAAAGTAAATGGATGTATGTTGAAGGGCATCCGTACAAAACAGCAGATCTAGTCGTTAGAAATATGATTGATGTTTGGAGTAAAAATGGAATTGTACTACTAAATGTTTCTCCAAGAGCAGATGGGGTTATCAATCAAGAACAAAGAAACATTCTCAAAGAAATTGGCGATTGGTTAAAAGTACATGGTGAAGCTGTTTATGGTACCAGAACACATACTATTTTTGGTTATGGACCTGCTAAAGCGGTAGATGGCTCTCACGGCGGACAATCTTCTAAAATAAAATACACCGCAGATGATGTTCGCTTTACCATTGCAAAAGATAAAAAGGCGATGCACGTATTTTTTCTGGGTAAACCAGAGGTAGGAAAGAAAATAGAAATGCGCGCTATTGGCGGGTATCATAGAAACATACCACCTTCTCAAATAAAGAACGTACGCTTATTAGGTTCAGACATTACTGTAGATTGGGAGCTTACTTCAGAGAGTTTTTATTTAACCATGCCCAATGTTGAAATGAACGACTTAGCCACAGTTTTTAAATTTGAATTAGAATAACAAAAACATCAAAAAAATGATAAAGTCCTATCACGCTATAAAAAATATCACTATACTATTTATAGCATTAGCAAGTACACTTACATACAGTCAAAAAAAAAGTGTAAAGCCAAATGTTCTATTGATTTATACGGATGACCATAGATATTCAGGAATTCATGCACTAGGAGGCATGGAAGTTAAAACTCCAAATATGGATGCATTAATTGAAGATGGGGTAGCTTTTGAAAACGCCTACTTGATGGGTGCTTTTACGGGTGCTACCTGTGTGGCTAGTAGAGCTATGCTGCTCACAGGAACTAACGTATTTGAATTAGAAGGAACTGGACATACGCTACCTAAAGAGAATGCCACTTTTGGCGAAGTATTTGGAGCTGCAGGATATAACACCCATATTATTGGAAAATGGCATCAAGATGGAGCTTCTTTAAAACGTAGTTTTACCTCTGGCGATAAAATAATGGGCAGAGGAGTTTACCTCGTAGATCATTTTAGAATGCCCTTCTATGATTACGAAACTGCAGGAGAATTTAAAAAAGAAAATGCCTATTTACTGGTGTATGATGAACAAGGAAAAATAGTCAAAGCACCAATTCCTAAAGATGCCAAAAGAGGCCCTACAGGAACAGAAAAAAATGGTCCACATACTTCTGAAGTATTTGCTAAAGAAGCAGCTTCATATTTTAAATCTTATACGAGTAGAAAACCATTCTTAATGTATCTGGCGTTTCATGCTCCACATGATCCGCGTCAAGCACCACAAGAATATAAAGAACTCTATACCACAGAAAACATACAATTACCACCTTCTTATATGGCGCAACATCCGTTTGATAACGGACATATGTTTCTAAGAGATGAAGAATTGGCTCCGTGGCCTAGAACTCCACTAGTAGCTAAACAACAATTAGCAGATTACTATGCGATTATCTCCCATTTAGATGCACAAATAGGAAAGGTTATTAAGGCTTTAAAAGAAAGCGGCCAATATGAAAATACATTGATTGTTTTGTCTGGAGACAGTGGCTTAGCAGTAGGAAACCATGGCTTAATGGGAAAACAAAATAGCTATGATGAAGATGGTATTCATGTACCTCTAATTTTTTCTGGTAATCTTATTAAGAATAAGGGCGCACGTTATGATAGCTTTGCCTATATCCATGATATTTTTCCTACCATTTGTGATTTTACCAACGTAGACGCACCAAATACAGTTTCGGGTAAAAGTCTATTGCCCATCATGACGAATAAAGTAAAAGGGGTTCGTGATTATACGTATCATGCCTACCGACAGTTTCAAAGAGCCTATCGTAAAGGGGACTATAAATTAATAGAGTATGTACGTGCTAAAGATTTTTCTAAAAAAGATGGAGAAACTGAAGCAGGTTCAAAGGTTACACAGTTATTCCATATTAAAACAGATCCTTGGGAAACACAAAACTTATCTTTCTTTCCCGAACACAGAGCTCTGCTTACTCAAATGCGTAACGAAATGAAAGTAAAGGCATTGGAATTAGGTGATAAAAAAGAAAATATTGAAGGTGAAAAATATGACTTTTGGGATTTTTATTAAATACAAACCAATCATTATAAATTAAAAAATGGAGTTACCTAAAGCAGTAACAAAAGGTGATGGGAGGTTATTTTTAGTCCTTTTTATTGCTTTGGTATTTACGTTACAAGGCCAAAATAAAATTAAACTCAAAAACAATGATATAATAAGTTTTATAGGCAATAGTATAACTCAAGACGGCAGATATCATATGATCCTGCAATCTTATTTAACTACCCGATATCCAGATTTAGCCTTAGAAGTTTATAATAATGGTATTTCGGGTGATGTTGCTGATGGTGTTCTGTACAGGTTTGAAAAAGATATCCTTTCATTACAACCAGATTACGCCTTCTTGAAGTTAGGTATGAATGATATACAAAGACAGCTGTATGCAGAAGGTATTGAAGTTACCCAAGAGATACTAAAAAAAAGAGAAGAAGCATTAGCACATTACTATTCACAGACTACGCATATTGTAGCCTTATTAAAAGAGCATGCTATAAAACCTATTTTTCTGACGCCCACCATTTATGATCAAACGGCAAAAATAGATCAAGTTAATGATGTTGGTTGTAATGAAGCTTTGGCTAAATGTGCTGCTCATATTAAAATGTTAGCTAAGGAAAACGAAGCTCCATTAGTAGATTTCTATGATTATTTAAATGAAATAAATCATACGGGTCAACAAAAAGATAGCACGTTTACTATTATTGGCCCTGATAGAATTCACCCTGGAGATTTAGGTCATTTCGCGATGGCTACAAAATAATTACTTCGGTATTCAATCCCAAAAAATTGTCTTCTATACAAATCAACGCTCCGTCTAATAAAATAGCATTAGCAAGTAATTGCAGCATAAGCGGACTCGTAAGTAATAGAAAGAAAATTAAATTTGATGTTACACAAGAAGCACTCCCCTTCCCCATTCTCGAAAGGTTTAAAGAGCAAAAAAATATAGTAGCGCCTTAGCTATTAATGAAGAAATTTTGAAGATTACGGACTTGAAAAAAGGGAACTATCAATTGCACTTTGACTCTTATTTGATTGGCAAATTTTCTGCCGCATCTTTAGCTTCAGGAATAGATTTATCTGCCTATAAAAATACGCCACAATACCTACAAGCACTAGAGGTCTTTGAACTCTGTGAGGCCTATCATAACATCAATTCTAAATTAAGAACCATTGCACTTATTGAATACAAGAACTTAAAAGAATATACTGGTCCTGATACCGCTGAGGGCAAGAGAATATACTTAGATCAAGAACTAGAGAAACAACAAGAAAAAAGCTGGTATTCCTATTTAGTAAAAATGTGTAACAGCTATTTTAAAGAAAAGCCTAACGAGGAAGAACTTTGGAAGCTATTGACGACCACAAGAAGTAGTATTCAGGATAAAAGACAGCCAAAAACACATACCTATGTAGTACGCAAGACCAAATAATCGACCAATTTTAGGGTGTATTCTAACGTTTAGATAGTATTTTTAACTAGCAACGGCTTTCAAATTGAAAGCCGTTGCTAATCCTTTATATATAATAACTACGATTCAAATTCAATTCTCAGCCCGATTACATTAAAATCAGGTAATTGTTTTGGTTTCTTGATGATCAATGCATCTTTCTTTACCTTCCATTCTAACACTTCATCGCTTCCTAGAAGTTGAATGGAACGTATCTTTTTTGTATTCAGGTTTGCAGTTTTTCCTAGCGATTTTATAGTAATATCTTTCGTGGGCTGCTCTAAGCAAAATGCGTACATTAAATGATCTCCCTTTTTGGTAAAACGGATATCATCTTCACCATAGGTAATGTTCTTTTCATTAAACTTCGCTGTTTTTACGGTTATTGCTTTTGCTGGTCGTTCTCCAAAAACTTTCCAAGGCCGTGTGCCATAAATACCTTCTCCATTAATGGCAATCCAATCTCCAATTTCTTCTAAGGTATTTAATAAATCTGGTTCTACATCACCTTCTGGAGTTTGAACAATATTGATTAATAAATTTCCATTTTTACTTACAATATCACAAAGCATCTGAATGGTATAGGTTGCTGTTTTATATTCTTGCCCTGTTCGGTAATACCAATCGCCAATAGAGGTATCTGTTTGCCACGGGTGTGGGTTAATTTCATCCATTACACCACGCTCCATATCTTGCACCCACTTACCGCCAGATGGTTCTTTGCAGTTGTAAATTGCTTCTAATATACCATTATTAGCAGCTAAGTTTGTATTGTAAAAATTAGCGATCATTGCGCGTCCAGTATCACCAAAGGGCATCTCACTATCTGAATATAATAAATCTGGCTTGTAGGTATTAACTACTTCATTAATACTCGCTAACCACTCTTTCTGCATCTCTTTATTCGTAGTCATCCATTCCGTGTCACCTTCAGCTGTTTTTTGGTGGTATAACTCCTGATAATCAGGATTAGCACCATCATAAGAAACTCCTTTAAACTTCCCTTCCTTATCTGCGCCGTGACTTGGTTGAAACCAAGTATAACTGGCTCCTAAATGTTCTGAAATTCCAAATTTTAAACCTTCTTTTTTTGCAGCTTCTTGCCAAAGGCCTACAATATCTTTCTTAGGTCCCATTTTTACAGCATTCCAATCGTGAATTTTAGAATCCCACAAGAAGAAATTATCATGATGCGTCCCCATACTTACAAAGTATTTGGCACCTGCTTTTTTGTATAATGCCATTAATGCCTCTGGATCAAATTTCTCTGCTTTCCATAGCGGAATAATATCTTTATAACCAAATTCTGAAGGATGACCGTAGTGTTCTAAGTGATACTTATACACAGTGCTACCTTCTTGATACATTTTTTTTGCATACCAATCTCCTTGTCTTGGCACCGCTTGTGGACCCCAATGAGACCATATTCCAAATTTTGCATCCCGGAACCAATCTGGAAATTCATAAGTTTCTAAAGAAGCATCGGTTGCGGTAAAGGGTCCCGGTGCTATAGTAGAATTCTCTTGAGCTCGACTACTAGTTATAGTCCCTAGTAGTACGACAAGAACTAGACCTAAAATGGAGTTTTTTTTCATAATTCGGTTTTAGTTTAATTTAATCAACATGAGAATCTACATTACCTCCAATGTTGTTCTCTACATACCCTTCCAATTGAATTTTATAAGCATGTGCATATTTCGTAGGTACTTTTTTAGGTGCTTGTAGTACCAAACCACGTTCATCTCTTGTCCACTTAATTTCTTCATCACTTCCTAAAAGAGAGATATGTTCTATTTTAGAATTTAAAACTCCAATTTGAGTAGATAATGATTTTACAATAAGTTCCTCTTTTGGTGTATCCAATACAATCACGTAAAATTCTTTGTCAGATTTTCTAGTAAATCTGATATCGGTATTCTTATACTCAATTTTAAATTTCTCTACTTTATGTCCGCCTTCCGGTAATCTTGTTGGTCCTTCTCCAAAAATTGTCCAAGGTCTTGTCCCATATATAGCCTCACCATTAATAGCTAACCATCCGCCCATTTCAATTAATAAATCTTTCATTTCTTGCGGAATAGAACCATCTGGATTTGGTGGCACATTTAAAAGCATCAATCCGTTTTTTGAGACGATGTCTACCAAAATATCTACCAGTTCATTTGGAGTTTTAAATTTTGCATTGGGTCTATAAAACCAAGCCCCTGGAGAGGTATCTGTTAACCACGAAGGAGACTTAGGCTGATTTGGTCTGCCACGTTCATAATCTTTGATTGCTACACTTTCTGGAAAAGTAGACTCTTTATAAGAAACCACAACGTCTTTATTCCATTCTATTCCTTTGTTATAATAATACGCCAAGAATTCTAGTCGAGACGCTTCGGTCATATTTTCTAGCCACCAATCAAACCAAATTAAATCTGGCTGATAAACATCTATATACTCCTTCATTTTTGCCCACCAATCTTTATAAAATTGTTCATCTGGCGTATCAGATTCTAAAGAATGTGGGTTGGTATACAAGTCATAATCTTCAGCCTTTACACCACCGTACTTATGTGCTGGTGCAAAATATTTCCAAGTAAATGCATGGTGAAAAGAAGCCATAAACTTTAAGCCCTTAGCTTCAATTTCTTTCTTTAATGCTGCCGAAGGATCTATTCCTCCATAATTCATAGAATTCCATCTTGTAGTTTTGCTATCCCACATGGCGAAGTTATCATGGTGCATAGCCACAGGCCCTGCAAATTTGGCACCTGATTTAGCGAATAAATCGGCCCATTCTTTGGCATCAAATGCTGATGGATCAAACTGCTCTATAATATGTTTATATCCATACTTTTTAGGGTTTCCGTATTTTTTAGAATGATGAATAAAATTAGAACTCGGCTTCCCATTTTTTGTTGGAACTTTTTTACCATCTTCATACATTTTCATGCCATGCCACCCTGCATAAAACTCATCAGGATTTGTTCCTTCAAAAGCAGAAGATACAGGACCCCAGTGCGCATAAATTCCAAACTTAGCATCTTGGAACCAATTAGGTGATGCATTTACCTTTTCTAAAGAATCCCAATTTTCTTCAAAATGCTTGACGTCTTTAGTAGCTGGAATGCTTTCTTTTTGACCATAACTAAGCGAAAGAGCCATTGATAGGCAAAGTGTAAATTTTAATTTTATCATTTTCAAAAAGTGGTTTGTTTGTATTATAGCTATTCATACTTTACTAAAAAAAATAGCAGTATATACCAGAATAGTAGTACTATATTTTTGTCTTTGTTCCGGCTGCTCTTGTTTCATTATATGAAGAAAATAAGTGCTCAACTTTTGATTTGTATTTAGGATTATGAATCAAATTTTGATTCTCGTTCTCCTCACTATTCTCTTTCAAATTGAATAGTGCTATTGGTTTTCTTGTATGATCTGTTTTATCCTTTTTATCAAAAGCTATAATTAATTTATAACCATCTTTTACAATCATAGCTTCTCTACCTGTTCCTGATTGATTGATTAAGTACGGGTGTACTTCTTTTGAATTTTCACCTAGTAAAATAGGTAATAAATTAGCGGAATCATACGCTTGGTTTTCTTCAATTTCTTGGTTTGTAATTGCGGCAAGGGTTCCTAAAACGTCTAATCCCAGTACAGGTATTTTAGATGTAGTTCCTGGTTTAATTTTCCCAGGCCATGATGCAATAAAGGGTACTCTTTGTCCGCCTTCATAAGCTTGATTTTTTCCTCCTCTATAAATATCATTAGATTGATGTCCTGAACTCATAGTTTCCTTCCGGAGTAGGCCGCCATTATCAGAAGTAAATAGGATCATGGTATTCTCATAAATTCCTTTCTTTTTAAGCGTTTCAATTATCATTGCCATTTGCACATCCAATTCTTTAACAAGATCAAGATGATGAGAAGGTGTAGTTTCTGCTATTTTAACGGCATTAAGTTCACGAGAAGGCGTATGAGGTAAATGCACTGCAAGAGAGCAATAATACATAAAGAAGGGTTGGTCTTCTGTGCTGTTCTCTATAAAATCTATAGCTTTGTTTACCAATAAAGGCCCCATATTGTGAGGATCCCAAGCGGTATCTCCTAAACCTTCATCCTTATCTAATTTAACCCCAAGCTTTGTCATATTCTCTTGAGAGATATACCCTATTTCGGAGTTTGGTGTTAACGGCATCCATTTTTCATTCTCATATACGGCATAGGGAACATTCTGAATTCCGGCCGGAAATGTTAGACTATAATCAAAACCGTTTTGAATAGGTCCTTTTCCTACTATTTGCCGAATGTCAACGTCAAGTTCTATATGTTTTCTAGGAGCTACATAAATTTGCGTGGGATCATCTTTTCTAAAAAAATCCATTCCAAATCCCCATTTTCCAAAAAACGCTGTGCTGTATCCGGCGTTCTTCATGAGCTTACCAAGGGTTAATTGATCTGGCCCAATTGGCGATGGTTGGTACGCACCCCAAACCCCCCATGGTGCGTAACTACGGTAGCAATTATTACCCGTCATGATTGCATATCTTGAGGGTGCGCAAAGTGCTGCAGGCGAATGTGCATCAGTAAAGACCATACCGTCTTTTGCCAGTTGGTCTAAAGCGGGTGTTTCTACGATTATAGCGTCAGAATGCATCTTTCGGTAATAAGAAACATCTCCTACTCCTATATCATCTGCTAATACCACAATAACGTTTGGCTTTTGTTGGGCAGATAAAAAAGATGCCACTGCAAAAAAACAGCCTGTAAAGAAATTTTTCATTCTATTATTTTAAATTGGAATAATTACTCATGTAACACACTCAAAATTAATTTAACAGACTAGGATTACAGACTACGTATGTTCTAGAATATAGAACGAATGATTAATTACAAAAGAAAGCCTTATAAACCTTTATATTTCTGAGGAAGCATTGTAATAGGAGTTAGTGTTAAATCTTTATAGTACACTTCTGCTGCCTCTGATTGCAATTGAATCTTGCCTTTAGTCACAGAAATTGTTTTGCCATCTATATCATACCGAATATTCTGTACCCTATTCACTACAATACCATTTACCACATGCAGACTTTCATTTCCCAAACAATAAATTTCTAACCTGTTCCATTCTCCATGTGGCTTTTCATGCAAGGTGGCTTTACTAGCTTGTCCCGATTCAAAATCTGCTCCCCATTTTAAAGGTATCAATGGTCCTTCTGGATTATAAACGAAATAAGGCTTCCCATCACTTTTCATTTTTTTATCCGAAGGAACATCCCCATAGACATCTCCTAAAGCTATAAAATCTCCACAATCTCCTTCTTGAACTTGAAACTCCGCACTAGCCATCCACACATTCCAAAAAGCGCCGTGAGGACCTTTAGCGTGATAGAGTATGCCACTATCTCTTTTTGTATTTAATCTTGGTTCCCATTTCTTATCTCCCCATTTAAATTGTACGGATAGGTGATAATTACCATATTCTTTTTTCGTAGTTAAACCTCCATAAATTTCTCCTGTAATTTTTAATATAGCTTCTCCGTTTTCCTCTTGCACCGAAAAGACCTTTTTTAAATCTTTATGCAACCCTAGAGGTTTACCTATTTGAACATTGTCAAACTTATCCACATCTAAATCTACTGAAGTATGAACTGCTCCTATCCAGACTTCCCAGTTAGTTAATTCTGCATCAAACATATTTGTTGTTAGGCTATTTTTGGCTGTTTCTACTTTTACATCTGCAGCACTTTTACATCCTATAAAAAAAAGTAATTGGGCGATTAAAGTATACACCAGTATGTTTGAATAGTGTGAATTTCTAAATTTCATCATGTATAAATTAGGGTTAAAAAAAAATGCCAAGACTCGTCAGAAAACAAAGCCTTGGCACCTACTAAAAATTAAACTACAGTACTACTAAAAATCGAATTGAATAACATAAGCAAAGTCTCCTGGTTTTTCTGTTGGCATCATTACTTTTAAACCATCAGCCTCTTGACTCCATTTTATTTTGTCCGGACTACCTAAAACTTTCGCATTGGTAATCTTTAAATCTTTTACATATTCTGAATTCTTTGCAAGCGACTCAATATTTACAATACCATCTTCTGGCCAATCAAGAACGATAGCAAATAGCTTATGATCTTTTGTTGTAAATCTGATATCTTTTGAAGACAAACCTTCATTATCGCCTTCAGAATGATGTCCTTTTTTTACTTCGGTAGGTCCTTCACCAAAAGTTTTCCAGTAGGTAGTATCATAAATTGCATCGCCATTAATTTTTAACCAATCGCCAATTTGAAATAATATAGCTTGCTGATCTTCTGGAATAGTACCATCAGCTTTTGGCCCTACATTTAATAAGAGATTTCCATTCTTACTAACAATATCAATTAAATCATCTACAATTTCATTGGCCGTCTTAGATTCCCAGTTGGTTACATGACTCCAAGAGTTTTTCCCTATTGAGGTATCCGTTTGCCATGGCAATTTTCTAATTCCCGGTAGTTTACCTCTTTCTAAATCATAGATAACCGTTCCTTCTGGAAATGCTTCATGAGAGAAGTTTTTATCCTGCAACACCACTTCTTTCCCCCATTCAATACCTTTGTTGTAATAGTAGGCGGCTAACTTTGGACGTTGATCTGCAAAATCAGGGATATCTAAATAAAAATCGAACCATAAGATATCTGGCTGATAGTTATCTATAATATCTTTAGTTCTTGCCCACCAAAGCTCCTTAAATTCTTCAGATACAGGCTGCGTTAAGTCTTTACCCTTGGTAGAATACAAATCTGAATATTCTGGGTCTGTCGTATCAAATTTGTCTTTTTTATTATAGAAAGACCAATTGAAAGCAAAGTGAGATGAAGCTCCCATAATCATGCCTTTTTCTCTACCTGCTTTAAATAATTCTCCTAAAATATCTTTCTTAGGCCCCATATCTACAGAATTCCAACGGGTCACATTTGATTTATACATTGCAAAACCATCATGGTGTTCTGCTACAGGAATTACATATTTTGCACCTGCTTTTTCAAAGATGTTGATCCATTCATTAGCGTCAAATTTTTCACCTTTAAACATTGGAATAAAATCTTTATATCCAAATGTTTTTGGATCTCCCCAATTTTCTTTGTGATGTAAAAAAACATCTGAAGGACCCTTTTCTCCTAATTTTAATTGTGCAGAAAATGTAGCTGTATCCATATACATTTTACGAGGATACCATTCTGAACTATAAGCAGGAACACTGTATGCTCCCCAGTGTATAAAAATTCCAAACTTTTTTTCATTAAACCATGTTGGGTCTTTATAATTCGCTTTTATAGATTCCCAGTTTGCTTCGTATACAGGCTTTTCTTGTTCTACGATTTCTTTTTTCTCCTTTTTTTCTGTACAGGAAGAAATTGCCAACGAACAAACCAGAATGGCAAACAACATATATCTTCTTAAATTCATGGTAAATAATTCTTAAATGGTTTCCTTTAGTTTCTATAGCGAAATTCGAATTATCCTGCGAAAAGTATTAAAACGTATGTCTTTAATAATAGAGCAAATGATTAAAACACTTGTTTTTGGGGCTATCTGAGCTTAGAAATCAAAATAGCGTCTGCTTTTCCTGACCAAGGAGAAATAAACTTACCTGAATCTTGCATAGCTGTTACACTACTAAATTCTCCTGTTAATGTATTGAACCATTGTACGGTTCTTTTGCTACTTTCTTTTTTTAGAAACGCAGCATCAATACCGTAATTTTCTTTATGTATATAAAGTAAAACAGTCTTTTCTTCATTGGTCAAATTATAAGCGCTCCCATTTTGCCAAGGTGTAGGTTTCATTTTGCTAAAATCAAATGCCGTAAATAATTTCGACATGTGATCAAAGTATTCAAATTTTGGTTTTATAAAATCTTCTGGCTGTTCAAAAGGATTATAAATAATAGCATTCCAAGAAGCTCCTTGCCAGTAATATGTAGTGTATACTCCTGCAAACAAACACATATAATTTCTTCTTAGACACGTTTCTGCATTTGTATAATCTCCTGTAAAAACGGTATACGGGGCCTCTTCATAACCGCCATGTTCTATATTAAAAACAGGCTTATCCTTAAATTTTGTCTGAGCAGCTATCATCTTGTCATACAGATTATGCGACCAGTTTTGGCTAGATATAAAATCTACCTTTTCAGGGAAATTAGAACAGTATTTAAAATCATGTACCGAGACCAATCTATTAAATTGATCTGCTTTACGTAGTCTTTCAATTCTTCCATGAATATACGCTTCATCTGCCCTACCATAAAACAAAGCTTCTTTAGAAATATCCCAAACCATGTTTGGAAAAGCTTGATAGCGTTTAATCACATAATCAAAATACATATTATCTGCCTCACTATTCATATCGGGCCAGGCGACTAATTTGTTCCATACATAAATCATCAAATGTGATGCTATGCGCTTATCATGCATTAAGCTGATGGTCCTGTCTAGCTTTTGAAAAAATTCAGGGTTCAAAGCGCTGTAATCCGGATTATCATTTGTCCCTAGAAAAGGAAAAATATCCTTTGGACCTCCAAATTCATGTTCTGGATGCTGTGCTAGTTTCGCATCTTTCTGCCAACTCACATCGTAAGAAAACACGTTCATCACAATTTGATTGAATCCGTTTTCCTTTATTAAATCCAGTAAATGATTTGTCTTAGGCAAGTCTTTTTCAGTGTGGTAATCTAAGGCATACAGCCAATCACATTCAAAAGCTAATAAAAAATAAGGTGTACCATCTTCATAATAAAAATGTTGTGGATTTTCTTTTTTAATTACGATACCCCCATGATTAGTGTTGCTCGAAGTCGTAACCTTAATCTTGCCTTTTTTCCGGTTAAGTCCTTTTAGTTCAGACACTGTTTCATAGATATACTGCCCCTCTTCATTACTAGAAAAACGTATGACCCACTCATTTTTGCCGTTATAAAAACCAGGTATTTCTTGTTGCTTACCGTGTTCATTAGTAAAAATTGCTGAAAAATCTGTAGTGTAGGGCGCAATTGCCTCTTCATTACTTTTAAAACTAATATCTACAACTTCCCATTTTGGAATGGAAATAGTTCTAGAAGTATACCGCTCTTTTTTCATTTGGCTGTTTCCTGCAACAGAAACTAGCAACACCATAACTACCAGTATTTTAATGCTTATTTTCATAAAAAGTTGGTTCTACGAGGTTATATTTAATCGTTCCAATGGGCGTCAATCACCTTCTGAATATGTGGATATTTAGCTCCATCTTCTTCATTTAAGCTTTTACGTTTTTCTATCAACTGATTTTTTAAATCGGCAATAATAGCTTTATATTCCGGATGATCATAGGCATTATTCATCTCCTTAGGGTCCTTACTTAAATCGTAAAACTCCCAAGCCACAGGGGTATCCATTTCAAATTGGTTGCCCCAACTCTTTTTATTCCAGGTAGCTTCTGGATCTTTAGTATCTACCCAGTATTTACCATAGAAAAAGATAAGCTTGTATTGTTTTGTCCGAATTCCGAAATGCGCTGGATTGGCATGTGCATGAGCCATATGCATCCAATACCTATAATAGGTAGACTGCTGCCAATCTTCTGGCTCTTCTCCTGTCTCTAAAATAGTTTTGAAGCTATGTCCTTGCATTTGCTTTGGAACTGTCCCACCCGCTATATCAATTAATGTAGGAGCAAAATCTGTATTATTAATAATTGCATTTGTTCTCGTATTGGGTTTAATTTTTTCTGGATAATGAACAATAAATGGCATACGCATAGACTCTTCATACATCCATCGTTTATCTATATAATCATGTTCTCCAAGCATAAATCCTTGATCTCCAGTATACACGATAATTGTATTACTATCATACAACCCTTCTTCTTTTAGATATTTGATTAAGCGTGCTACATTATCATCTACCCCTTTTACACAGCGCAGGTATCTTTTTAAATATTCTTGATAGGTGGCATGCGTATACTCCTTGTCACTTAAATCTAAATTGGTTCCCACTGATGCATCAAAATCTGGGTTGGATATTTTGGTAAAATCATCACTCCATAGCCGCATTCCCATACTTCTTATAGTATTTCTTTTAGAAACTGATGAACCAATGACACTTAGTAAGGAATCATTTTTTCCTCGGGTTGCGATAGAACCATTATTCCCATTTTCATATAAGCTAGCGGGCTCTGGAATATAGGTATCTGCTAAATAATCATTATAGCGAGGTGCATATTCAAAATCATCATGTGGTGCTTTAAACTGCACCATTAACATAAAAGGTTTGCTTTTATCTCTCTTATTTTTAAGCCAATCTATAGATATGTCTGCCACAATATCTGAACTGTGACCGGTATACTTTTTTCCTTCATACTCTGGTGTTCCGTATTCTGCGAAATTCATACCACTTTCCGTCAAATTAGGATCAAAATAAGATCCTTGCCCACCATGCTCTGTAAAAATGTTATAATAATCAAAATTGGGCTTTTCACCCAAATGCCATTTACCAATTAAAGAAGTTTGATAGCCTAATTTCTTAAGTTCTACCGGTAAATATTGATTCGATGTTTCTAAATGCCCCTCTAAATCTAACACTCCATTTGCTTGACTATATTGTCCTGTAAGTATGGTTGCTCTACTTGGTGTACAAATAGCGTTAGTCACGAAACAATTATCAAAGACCATTCCTTCATGCGCTAATTGGTCTAAGGTAGGAGTAGGATTTAAACTTGCCAACCTACTACCATAAATACCAAATGCCTGTGTGGTATGATCATCTGCCATGATATAAATAATATTTGGCTTTTTAGCGGGCACTACTTCTTCTTGAGGAGCTTCCTTGCAGGAAAAAAAGGAGATGGATAGAACGGAAAGAACAACGATTTTTTTAAGCATCTTTAGAAAATTTTTTATCTTTTTGTAAAAAGGAAAAAGCGCAGGAAGCGCTTTACAAAAGTTAGCTTTTTTTTTAGAAAATAAGATAACATATGATTTTATGAATAAAACGTATGAGTTAGAATCCAACTCATACGTTTTATAACATTTATTATCTCAATTCCTTTAATTAGCCGGGACTGGTTTAAAAATACGGATCCAGTCTACCTTAAAAGTGTTATTCTCTTTGTTCTCTAGTTCCTTATCAGAAGGCGTAACATTGTTATCAGAACGCCAAGTTTGATCTTCTGCATTGATAATAATATCCATAGGCTTGTATAAGCCCTTACCTTCCGCAAAGTTATTAGGATCAATCATTTCCGTACCAGAAGTTGTTCGTGCCAATTTACCATCTATATAGTATTCTAAATGAAACGGATCTTTCCAATACACTCCAACAGTATGATAATCTTCTCTCCATAAGGTACCATCACGATACCAACTACCAGCATCTGTAGGTTGGTAATCCTGAAAAGGATCTCTAATAAACATATGATGACTTATATGAATACGTTCTGCATACCACGTTTGATCACTATCGGCTAATTCTGAATAGCTAGCTCCATAAGCTTCTACAATATCTATTTCTTGTGTATCATCGGAACTCAATAACCAAACATCTGAAGCTAGCGTCGTATTGGCTATTTTAACATTTGCTTCGATATAAACAGGATATACTACCTGTTCTTTAGAAGTGATACAGCCTAAATTTATTTTATTAGAACCCTCAGCTCTATTGGCTATCATTTGCAAATTACCATCAACCACTAAAGAATGATCTCTCCTCCACTCCGTTAAACCTGGTCCAGCCCATAGATTATGATAAAAATCTGTCCATTTTTTATCAAATTTAGCACCTTTAGCATCGGCAGGGGCATCGTAATCAAAATCATCTGAAAGCTCTTGAAATTCCCATACATTGCCTGCACCTGCATCTGCTGGCACGGGAATAGTTTTCCAATCTTTTACAACTTCTTCCTCAACCTCCTCTTCTGGGGTGATTACTTCTCCTTGATTATCTTCCTCACTTGTTGGTTTTTCATCGGTACTACTTTTACTACAAGACGCAATCTGAAAAATTAGGATTAGCGCTATCAATTTGAGTTTTATCATAATTCTAAGTAATTTTTTATTTTCTCAAATTTGATGAAAAATTTTAATTATTATTTAATATTAAACTTGATATAAAATAGACAAACATCAAGTTATTCTAAGTTGAAAGAACAAAACACATGCTGCCTAAACAACTATTAAAAATAATAAAAAGACAAAGTTCAAAATAAACTTAAAAACAGATATCATAATTATTAAACAGATACAATATTAGATTATAAATAAAGCGGGCCTAAATTTGAAGAGTTTAAGTAATTTAACATTTATTTTAGAAAAACACATTTGTTACCTTTTAAAAAACATTTGTTTTCATTCAAATAGTAGAATTATTAAATATTTGTTAAACTAAACTTAATATAAGAATTCACGACTATGAAAATCAACACTTTATTTAAATGGAAATTTAAAATCCTCCTAATGGCATTGGTGTCATTCTTAGGAACAGGTTTTGCACAAGCTCAATCTACAATTACAGGAACCGTTACATCCGAAGACGGACCGTTACCTGGAGTTAGTGTGGTTGTAAAAGGATCTACCACAGGAACGGTTACCGACTTTGATGGCAATTACAGCATTAGCGCAAAAGAGAACGATGTTTTAATATATACGTACATTGGCTTTGCTAAAAAAGAAGTGAATGTTAGCGGAAGAACAAGTATTACTATTAGTCTAGTAGAAGATGTTGCTGCTTTAGACGAAATTGTTGTAATTGGTTATGGTACCGCAAAAAGAAAAGAACTTACGGGCTCTATTGCATCTATAAAAGGAGAAGATTTAGATAAAGTTAAGCCTGTTAGTTTTGAGGGCGGTTTAGCCGCTAGAGCTGCCGGAGTTCAGGTGGTACAATCTGGTGGAGAACCAGGCTCTGGATTTAATATAAGAGTAAGAGGGGGAAGCTCTATTACCGCTAGTAATGATCCTCTTTATGTGATTGATGGTTTTGCCATTGCTGGAGATGCCAACAATACATCAGTAGGAATTGGAAACTCAAACTCCAGCCCTCTTGCATCAATAGATCCCAGTTCTATAGAATCTATTGAAGTTTTAAAAGATGCATCGGCTACAGCGATATATGGTTCTCGCGGTTCGAACGGAGTTATTATTATAACTACGAAAAAAGGAAAAAAAGGAAGAGCAACATTAAATTTTGAAACTTATACAGGTATTTCTACCCTAGCAAGGCCTTTAGAATTATTAAGTGGTCAGGAATTTGTTGATTTCTGGAATGATTATTTTCCTTACGATTCAGATAACTTAGATGATAACTTCATGAAAGCATACAGAGATGAACAAGGAAACCCTATCAGTTTATCTACTCCCGGAGTAATTGTTACAGATTGGCAAGATGCAATTACAAGAACTGCTGTAACTAAGAATTACAGCTTATCTATGTCTGGTGGGGGAGATAGAAATTCTTATTCTGCATCTTTTTCATACTTAAATCAAGAAGGTATTGTAAAAACTTCAAACTTTGAAAGATATAGTGGTAACTTAAACATCAATCAGAACATCAGTGATAAGCTTAAGGCAGGTATGAACATTAATTTAGGAATTACCAAAAATTCAGGAATTGTATCCGCAGCAAGTGAAAATGGAAACGGACGTAATGGTATTATAACAAGTGCTGTATTATTTAGCCCTGTTCAAGGTATTAGAGCTTACGAAGGAGCAGAATACGATGAAAACGGAAGATTAATTTCTGTAAGAGATGGTGACATCACTAATCCATTAGCCATGTTAGAATATAATACCAATAACAGAAATTCTTTTCAATCTTTTGGTAGTGTATTTTTACAATATAACATTACAGATGATTTAACGTTTAAAACGTCTGTACGAGGTAATATTTCGGCTAGTAAAGGAAATGCTTATTTCTCTGAAAAAATAAGTTGGGGTAGAACCGCAAACGGAAGGGCTTTTCTAAGTACTAATATGGGTACGGGGCTAATTACAGAGCAAAACTTAAATTATTCTAAAATATTTGGCGATCATTCATTTAATGCAACTGCTGTTTATGAGGAGCAACAAAACTCTTTTGAGTTTCTTACCTCTGCCGCAACAGGTTTTGACTTACCTGGTGTCAATGTAGATAATTTGTCATCTGCAACAGAAACGCTTCCAAACAAAACTGGATTTACAAAAACTGCGCTTAAATCATATTTAGGTAGAATTCAATATGGTTACAAAGGGAAATACATTCTTAATGCAAGTGCAAGATATGATGGGTCTTCTCGATTTGCAGAAGGCAAAAAATACGGTTTTTTCCCTTCTGTTGGTTTTGCTTGGGATGTTGCTCAAGAGAATTTTTTAAAAGAAAACAACACCCTTAATTCCTTGAGGTTTAAGGCTAGTTATGGAGAAACAGGAAATACCCAAATTGGCTCCTATAGATCATTTGCACAGGCAGGCGTAGCAAGTTCAATTTTTAGTGGTAATCAAATAGTTACCGGAGCTGCAATTAACCAATTGGCTAATGAAGATTTAACTTGGGAAACAACGCAACAATTTGATCTGGGACTATCATTAAGTGCCTTAAAAAATCGTATTGCTTTTGAAGTAGATTATTATAGAAAGGAAACAAACGATCTCTTACTAGAAGTGCCACTGCCTTCTACTTCAGGTTTCAAAACAGTTTTCAAAAACTTAGGTCAAGTAGAAAATAAAGGTTTAGAATTTTCCTTAACGACCACAAATGTTCAAACTGATAATTTCAAATGGACGAGTAACTTTAATATTAGTTTTAACAAAAACGAGGTACTAGACTTAGGAAAAGCAGAACAGTTTTTTGTCAACGCTCTAGGAGATAATCAAATCCAAAATGATTATATTATAAAAGTAGGAGAATCATTAGGTTCTATGTATGGTCTAGAAGTAGACGGTGTATACAACTATGGCGATTTTGCTGCTTTTGACGGTTTATCTGATGCCCAGGCAGGAGAAAAATTAAGACAAGATGCAGCAGATCAAGAACTAGTATGGTATGATGTTGTTTATGAGTTAAAAGAAGGAACGGTGCTTTCATCTGGACAACCAGACCCAACAAAATACAGACCTGGTATGCCTAAATTTGCAGATCAAATAACGGTAGATACAGATGGGGACGGTGTCCCAGACGCTGCTGATGGAATTGTAAATTCTGATGATAGAAAAATAATTGGTAATGCATTGCCTAAACATTTTGGAGGTTTTACAAATAATATCACCTACAAAAATTTTGACCTTTCGGTGCTAACACAATGGTCTTATGGGAATGACATCTATAACAAAAGTTTAAATAAAGGAACAGCACAAGCCATTCCTTTTTTTAATAAATATTCTAGAGTTTCCAACAGATGGACTCCAGAAACACCTAACACCATAGAACCTTCTATTTGGGGCGATGGCGATGCTGGTATAAATGGTACTGCCTATTCTAACTTAATTCAAGATGGTTCTTACTTTAGGTTAAGCAATATAACGCTTGGTTATGAACTTCCGAATGATTTAAAAAGTAAGCTAGGAATAAGATCTTTGCGTGTTTATGGTGCTGTAGATAACGTGTATGTATGGAGTGATTATAATGGGTATGATCCAGATGTCAGTGTGGGCTCAAATCAGCTTACACCTGGTTTAGATGCCGATTCTTATCCAAGACCCAGAACATTTAGATTAGGACTCAATATAGGATTCTAAAAACATAACCAAAAAAATGAAAAAAATGAAAAAATATAAACTAGTACACCTATCAATCATAGCAAGTTTAGTGCTATCATTGGCGTCATGTGATGATGATATATTAAACGAAGAACCAACTCAATTCCTAACACCCGATGCATTGTTGGTTGACAAAAAAGGAGCCGAAACTTATTTAATTGGAGCTTATGATGCTGTGCAACACACAGTTTCTTCTGGAGGTCAAGGTAAAGAAGGATGGGCTGTACAGTGGGGTACAGTTGCTGCAGATGAAGTAACTTCCCCACCCTGGGCTGGAGATCGTAAATTTATTTACTTACATCAAGTAACCCCTTCCAACTCACTTATACGTAAAATTTGGGAAGACCTATTTGTCTCTCTAAATAGAATAAATAGTGTTATTGATAGAGTTGGTGCAATGACAGAAGATCAAATTAATTCTGAGGATAAAAATAAATTTGTTGCAGAAGCTAAATACCTTAGAACAATGGTTAATTTTTCTTTAGTATCTACTTGGGAAAACATCCCTCTAATGACTAGTGAGACAAAAGATTTAGACGCTTTAGAAGTTTCTCAAGCCACACCTGAGGCAGTCTATGATTTTATGATCAAAGATTTACAAGAAGCTGCAGCAATCTTACCAGATGAACAAGGCGGAGGAAGAGCTACAAAAGGAGCTGCTCTGGCATTGTTAGGAAAATTATACCTTCAAATGACAGGTTTCCCTCTTAACCAAACAGATAAGTTTGCAAATACCGAAACAGTACTTAAGCAAGTTATGGATAGTGGTACTTATGATTTACTAGACAATTATAAAGATGTTTTTGATTTAAATCATGAACAAAGTAATGAAATGGTTTACGCTATTAGCATGGACGGACCTTCTTTAAATGAAGGTGGTATCTTAAGTACTTTTTATGGCCCTAATGGACAAGTAACCAATGGCGGTGGCTGGGGAACAGTCTATATAAATCATAGCCACGAAGAATCTTATGATAGAGAAGACGCAAGATTATTTAATAATGTGGCAAAACATCAAGCAAATGAATCTACTCCTGAAGAAGGCGCTACAGATATTACGACACATACCGTAAATAAAAACAATTGGAGAGGCTGGAAATGGCATGCTGAAAAGCCTAACAACTATCCTAATGATACTCCTTTTGATAATCCTTACATTCGCTACGCAGACGTATTATTAATGTATGCAGAAGCAAGAAATGGTCAAGGAACATTAACTCAAGCAGATTTAGATATGACCATCAATAGGTTAAGAGCTAGGGCTAGAATGAGTGAAACGGCCTTGCCCAATATGATTCTTTCAAATCAGGCAGATAACGCCTCAGAACTCCTTTCAGAACGAAGAAAAGAATTATGCTTTGAAGGATGGAGGCGTAATGACTTAACACGATTTGGTGTGTATAAAGAAGCAATCTCTGGAATAACACAAGGAGGACCTAATGCTGGTGATCCAGGACCTGAATTTCAAGACTATGAAATTAGATGGCCAATACCACAATCTGAATTGGATATAAATCCTAACCTCATCCAAAACGAGGGATATTAAGAGTATTTTGAATTAATTTAAAAGGGCTTATTTGGTAAAAAACAAATAAGCCTTTTTAAATTGTACTATAGACAGGCCCCTTTGGTTCTAGAGTCCTAACTAAATACGAGCAAAAAATCTTACGTACTTATATTATTCTTCATCATATGAAATCTTTACTTAAAATAATAACTGTTTGCTGTCTTTTACTTAGTTGTACTAATTCAAAAAAAGAAAAAAAAGAACCGAATAACACTCCAGAAGAAAAGGGTAAATTATTTACGCTGATAGACCAAAAACAAACAAACATCACTTTCAATAATCACATAGAGGAAAACTTCAATAACTTCTTTGCTGTTTTTAACTATGTATACAATGGTGCAGGAGTTGCTATTGGTGATATTAATAATGATGGCTTATCTGATATTTATTTTGTAGGCAATGAGGTGCCCAATAAATTGTATCTAAATAAAGGAAATCTTGTTTTTGAAGATATTACAAATAAAGCAAATGTAGCTGGTGGTAAAGGCTGGCATAATGGTGTTGTCATGGCCGATATTAATGGAGACGGATTACAAGATATTTACATCTGCCGAGGCGGTCATATTGATACTGAAAATGACAGAAAAAATTTACTGTATATTAATCAAGGTGATTCTACATTTAAAGAAGAGGCCAAAAAATATGGTCTAGATGATTCTGGCTATTCTTTAATGGCCTCTTTTTTTGATTTAGATAATGATAATGATCTAGATCTATATTTAACCAATAGACCTAATAAATTTTTTATGGGCTATGAACAAGTATTACAAGGCAAGGCAAAAGAAGAAGATATGTTCCGAGATAAACTATTTATAAATGAAAACGGCACGTTTAAAGAGCTTGGCAAAACTTCTGGAATAAAAAATAATTATGGGTATGGTTTAGGTTTAGCCACAGCAGATTTTAATAGTGATGGTTATACGGATATCATGGTTGCTAATGATTACTTAGAACGTGATTATTTATACATCAACCAAAAAAACAAAACTTTTGAAGATCAAATAGAAAAACGATTTAATCACATCCCATTTTATGCTATGGGTATAGATGTCGTTGACTTTAACAATGATGGTTTTGAAGATATCATACAATTAGAAATGCTTCCTGAGGATTATGAACGCTCTAAAACCACAATGGCTTCTATGAACATTAAACTGTTTAAAGATTTGACCAACAATGGTTTTCATTACCAATACATGCACAATCAACTACAGTTAAATCGTGGTAACGGAATTTACAGTGATATTGCTCAATATTCTGGAATCTCGAAAACAGACTGGAGTTGGTCATGTTTAGGAAGTGATTTTGACAATGATGGGTACAGAGATTTATACATCACCAATGGCTTTAAACGTGATATTTGGGATAAAGATGCAAATGCGAAATTTTCAGCCTATATGCGAAGCGCAACAGCTAGAACAAGCACAAATGAAGAGAATGCGCAATATATTATTAATCTATTCAAAGAAAACAAAATTTCTAATTACAGCTACAAAAATAATGGAGATCTCACCTTTACTAAAAAAACAGAAGATTGGGGTATGCAAATCCCTAGCTTCTCTAATGGTGCTGCTGTTGCAGATCTAGATAATGATGGTGATTTAGATCTGATTGTAAATAATATTGACGACCCAGCATTCATCTATCAAAATAATGCAGAAAAAATTGGCAATAATTATATAAAAATAAAATTAGAAGGACCAAAGAACAATACCACAGGTTTAGGTGCCAAAATAACCATTAGACACAATAATAAGAAACAGTTTTATGAGTTTAAAACGGTAAGAGGTTATTTATCTTCTGTAGAACCAATTACACATTTTGGACTTGGCAAAGATAGTAATATTAGTAGTCTTGAAGTAGCATGGGCTGATGGCAAATATAGTACTCTTACCAATGTAAAGGCCAACCAACAAGTGACAATTAATTATAAGTCTGCAATTACAATTGAAAAAAACGTAAAAATAACCAACCCTATTTTCAAAGACATAACTACACATATAAAAGCTAATTATAAACATGAAGAAAACATCTTTGATGATTTTAAATCGCAGCTACTATTACCCCATAAATTATCACAAAATGGTCCTTGTTTAGCCATTGCAGATATTAACAATGATGGTTTAGATGATTTTTACGTTGGCGGTGCCTCAGGACAATCTGGTGCTATTTATACACAATTAACTACTAATAGGTTTGAAAAATTAAATACTAAAATTTTTAATGACGCAAAGAATTCTGAAGATGTGGGTGCCCACTTTTTTGATGCTGACTCTGATGGTGATCTTGATTTATACGTGGTAAGTGGTGGCAATGAATTTAATGCAAGTAACCCTACTTATAAAGATAGGTTGTATTTAAATATAGGCGACGGCAACTATAAATTATCTCCCAATTTACCTTCTAATTCTGATAGTGGTTCTTGTGTAATTTCACATGATTTTGATAGCGATGGTGATTTAGATTTGTTTGTGGGTGGCAGACTCGTGCCTAATAAATATCCAAGTGCACCAAAAAGCTATTTACTAAAAAACACCAATGGTATCTTTACAGATGTCACTAAAACATTGGCCCCAGAATTAGCCACTATAGGAATGGTAACTTCCGCCGTTTGGGTCGATATTGACAACGATGAGATAAAAGAATTGGTGCTTGTTGGCGAATGGATGCCAATTTCAATATTTAAAAAGGAGGGCGATAAATTTGTAAATATAACTTCTAGATTACAATTAGAACATACCGTTGGTTGGTGGAATAAAATTGTAGCCAAAGATATAGATAAAGATGGCGATATAGATTTTGTACTAGGTAATCTTGGCCTAAATTATAAGTTTAAAGCTACTAAAAAATCACCATTCATAATTTATGCTGATGATTTTGATGCCAATGGCACTAATGATATATTTCTAACGCAGCATTACAAAAACAGGCAGGTACCTGTACGTGGCAAACAATGTGCTTCGGAACAGTTGCCGCAAATTGGACAAAAATTTAAAACCTATCAAGAGTTTGCTAAAGCAGCTATAAAAGACATAATCCCGAATGTATCTAAGGCTTTAATGTATGAAGCTCAAATGTTTGAAAGTATTATTTTAACGAATGATAATGGAGTTTTCAAAATTAAAAAATTACCCATGGAAGCTCAATTTTCAGTTATCAATGGCATTGTCATAGATGATTTTAATAATGATACTATCCTTGATATTTTAATCGCAGGAAATAAATTTGAGGTTGAAGTAGAAACCACAAGAGCAGATGCATCAATTGGGCTGTTATTTCTAGGAAAAACAAATGGAGATTACAAGCCTGTTAACCATCTAGAGAGTGGCATTTTATTACCCGACAATGTAAAAGATATCCAAAAAATAAGAATTGGAAATACGGTAGGTATTTTAACCGCAATAAATAATCAAGAACTGCGATTACTGCAAATGAAATAAAAGGTATTAGTAAAACTTAATCTTATAGGTAAATGCGTAATCACCAATTTTAGCATCGGAAGGTTGAATAATTAGTTCGGTAGCATGTTGCTCCCAAGAGATTTTTTCAGGATTCCCTAAGAGTTGGATACTTTTTATTTTACGGTGCTGTTTACCCATAGCCCTTATATGTATTTCTTCTTGCGGCCAATCTAGAACCGTTGCGTAGAGAATGTCACCCTTAGTAGTAAACCGAATATCGTCTGCTGTATTATCTGGATTTTTGTGCTCACTTAAATGCCCTTCTACAACTTCTGCAGGGCCTTCTCCATAAATTTTCCATGGCCTAGTTCCGTAAATAGCTTCGCCATTTATGGCTAACCAATCTCCCATTTGCAACAAGCGTTCTTGTACTTGATTAGGTATTTCTCCCCCCGCCGTAGGGGTTATATTCAATAGCACTGCCCCATTTTTACTGACCACATCTACTAAAAAATCTATAAGTCTGTTGGTAGATTTGTATTCTGGGTTTTGAATATTGCTCCACGCTTTCCAGTCAATAGAATCATCTGTAAGCCAAGTAAACTCTTTTTTTTCGCTCATCCTAGAACGCTCTAGATCTAAAACTGCAGAACCTACCGCCAAATCTTCAAATTTGTACGTAACCACAACTTCTTTTCCTTTCTCAAGACCGCGATTGTAAAAATCTGCTAAAAATTGCTTTCTATATTTTTCTCCTATGATATCCATTTTATTGTAAAACCATACAATATCTGGATCATATTTAGTTGTCAATTCAGTAAGCCTATCTAACCATTCTTGATTGAACGCCGCATCTGGCAATGGATTTGTGGGTTTATTAGCCATCACAAAAGTACCTTCTGGTACTTTTGGACCATATAGCCCTTCGTAAAGTGGATTTGATGCATCTGTATTTTCATCCCATGTTGGGTACCATGCATATAACCAATGCCGATGATACGTGGTGATAAATTTAAGTCCGCGAGATTTTATTGCCTTTTCCATGGCACCAACGACATCTATTTTTGGCCCCATATCTTTGGCGTCCCATTGGGTTATTTTACTATCCCACATGGCAAAACCATCGGCATGTTCGGCAATTGGACCTGCAAACTGTGCCCCCGCCTTTACAAACAAATCTGCCCAAACCTCAGCATCAAATTTTTCTGCTTTGAACATCGGAATAAAATCTTTATACCCAAAAGTATCTAGTGCCCCATACGTTTCTTTGTGATGTTTGTTGATAAGATGCCCATCAACATACATCCAACGAGAGTACCATTCATTTTCATACGCAGGAACGGAATAAGGGCCCCAGTGAAAATAAATTCCGAATTTTAAATCTTTATACCATTCCGGAACTTCATACTGCTGCAAAGATTCCCAATCCGCGGTATATTTCTCCGTACTAATTTCTGTATCAACCATCGTTTTTTGTGAGGTACAACTGATGGCGATTAATGCGATAATACTACTGAATATAATACCTTTCTTCATGGGCTTCACTACTTTCTATAAAAGTTTACTCAATTATAATCTTAGGAAAATCATCTATTGATTGGTTCTCCAGGTCCTCTTTTTTAATATTTGTTTTCCAAACATAGGCATATTTAAGATTCTTCATTTCAGAAAAAGCAGGGATACTCTTAGAAGATATTTTGGTTCCAAATAAATTAACACTAGTCAAATTCTCTAATTTTATCAGTCGTGTTACCGCATCATCAGACAATGGATTATTATTTAATTTCAGTTTTTGAATATTTGGAAATTGAGCAATCAAGGCTATATGTTCATCTCCTATCTGATTGTCTTCTAAAGATAACCAAAGGATGTTTTCTTTTATCGAAAGTAATTTTTCTAATTTTTCAGACATACGCTTTGATGTGCCATTTGCATTAGAATTTGGCGCTAATACAGCTTCATATAAACCAGATTCAAATGCGAGTTCTCTAAGTCTAAACCCTTCTGCTTGCAACCCAATTATGGCATCATCAGCCACTAAAGCTACTTTAGGTATTTCTATTTCACCACCTTCAGAAGAAGTGCTAGTCAAGCCCAACATTGTACTTGCTATTCCCGTAATCGTTTCATTGGTCTCTACTGTGGCTACTTTGGTACTGAAACCCGCTTTAGCATTTTCTATCCAATACGTCAAAATTGCTATTTCCGCTTCCGTTAATGGCGTTTTACCTTCAGGAGGCATAAAATTATCATCATGCGGATCTAACAATACTCTTTTAAGTATTTCAGAATTAGTGGCATTACCAGGAATTAGTATTTCTCCGTTTTTACCCCCAGCTAAAATTGACACGCTGTCTGCAATGGAGAGTCCACCCTTTTTCTTACTAGAATTATGACAGCTAGCACATTTATTTTGTAAAATAGGCTCCACAAGATGGCCAAAAACCTCAGCGTCTTCTACCTTAGTTACCGCAACAAGTTCTTTTTTCTCATCGCCACCAAAAGGCATATATTTCACCAAATAATCACTACCGTGGGTAAGGTTACCGCCATAATGCCCCGTAACACTTAAAAGAATAACTAGCAATGTGAGTGCCGCTATATTAGGTTGAAGCTTGTTTAAGCTTGCTATCTTAATTTTTTCAATTCTGATAAACCAAGCTAAAAATGCAATGGCCGTAGTAGCCATACCAAACCAAAAGTGGGTATCTAGAGCACCCTCTTCATAATCGCCACTTAAAGACAACATATACCCCAAAATACAGGCCACGGTGCCACTAAGTGCTCCTAAAAACAAGGCTAAAGGAATCCCCGAAGTAAGTACAGGGTTCTTTTTCCACCGACTAAAGACTTCTAAAAAAAAGGCGAAAAACAAAAAGCCAATAGGCAAATGCACTACAAGCGGATGAAACCTACCTAAAAACAATACAATATCTGGAACACTGTTCTCCATAACACTAACTTCTTAATACTTTTAAACGCGTTCTAATTTGATCGGTGCTGTTTTATTGGCATTCCACTGGCAGATATATAAATTTTTATCCTCATCTACACAAACATCATGACCATGTAAAATGGGCTTGTTTTCTAATTGATATGATTTCTGAAGTGTTCCTTTTTTATAGTCTGGTGCTGTCCCTCCCGGATTGGAAACAACCGTATCACCTTCTAGAATGGTAACAAAACCGGTATGGTCTTTCCAGTTTGTTTTCCCTTCTTTTGGCTGAGACCAACACACACCTGAGTATAAATTAACATCATCAAAAACAGGTCTACACACTTGCATGTTTGGTAAGAATAAGGTCTTAACATAGATACCGTCTAAAGTAAACCACTTAAAAGATTGCTCATTTCTTGAAGTACATACTACCAAGGGGTTATTTTTATCTCTATAATCTATGGCTACACCATGTGCATTCTGCAAATTATAATTAACATCTTCATTGTCATGACCACCCCATTTACGTATAAACTCACCTTTATATGAATATTGTAAAATAAAATCTTGACCATAGCCATCTGCCACATAGATATCTCCATTAGGTCCTATAGCAACTTCTGTAGGACAAAAATTTAATCCTGATTCATACACTCCTATTGTTTGTGGGTGTCCAATATCAAAAAGAACCTTTCCATCTGTAGTCGTTTTAGAAATTCTTCCATTATGCTTAATCCACTGCCCTGTTTTATTTAAATACCATCCAGAATCTGCAAGAAACAAAAAGTCTTCCCCACCTTCATTAGAAATAGTTAATCCATGCCCTCCTGGATATGCGGTTCCCCAATAATCTAAGAGCTTACCTGACTTATCAAAAATCAGAACATTATTTTGAGGGTGATCCCCGATCATAATTAATAGCCCTTTACTATCCATTTGCATTTCATGGCAGTTAAGTAAAGGTGTTCTTACTGAACTTATTTGTGCCCAATCATTATGCACTTTATATTGGTAATCGCCATGACCTAAAATAGTTTCTTCTGGCTTATTATTTTTTAATATGGTAAATCCGAATGACGGTACAGCCGCTAATGCTGCCGTTGCCGCTGTGGTTTTTTTTATGAAATTTCTTCTGGTTGACATGTAAATGGTTTTTTAGGTAAGTAAACTTTTAACTACATTTCCGTGCACATCTGTTAGACGATAACGTCTTCCTTGATGCTTGAAGGTTAAACGTTCATGATCTACCCCAAATAAATGAAGTAAGGTTGCATGAAAATCATGTACGTGTACTGGATCTTTAACGACATTGTAACTAAAATCATCTGTCTCGCCATAGCTAAACCCAGGCTTAACACCTGCTCCTGCCATCCACATCGTAAATGCTTTTGGATGATGATCTCTTCCGTAATTTTCTTTGGTTAACTGTCCTTGCGAATATACTGTTCTACCAAACTCACCACCCCAAACCACTAAAGTATCATCTAACATACCTCGTTGTTTTAGATCTTTTATCAAAGCTGCTGTAGGTTGATCTGTTTTTTGTGATTGACTCTTAACACCTCCCGGACAATAGTTATGTTGATCCCATCCTTGGTGGTATAATTGTACAAATTTTACGCCTTTTTCTAATAGCTTTCTAGCCATTAAACAATTGGCTGCATAAGTTCCTGGATCCCTACTATCTTTACCGTACATCTCAAAAGTACTGTCTGACTCATCTGATAAGTCTGAAACTTCAGGTACTGAAGTTTGCATTTTAAAGGCCATTTCATATTGCGACATTCTAGCCTGAATTTCAGGATCTCCATAGGCATCTTTTTGTAAATCATTCAAGTCACCTAGATAATCTAACATATCTCTACGATCCTGGCCATCATAATTTTCAGGATCACTTAAATACAATACTGGATCTTTACCTGATCTAAATTGTACTCCTTGATGTTCTGTGGGTAAAAAACCATTACCCCATAGACTAGCTTTTAAAGGTTGCCCTTTTCCATTTTTAGAAACCAGCGTAATAAATGTAGGTAAGTTTTCATTGTCCGAACCCAATCCATAACTCAACCAAGAACCAATAGAAGGTCTTCCTGGCAACTGATTACCCGTTTGCATAAAGGTAATAGCCGGAGTATGGTTTATTTGATCTGTTTGCATTCCTTTAATAAAACACAAATCATCTACCACTTCTGATAAATAAGGCATAGCATCACTCACCCAAGCCCTAGATTCTCCATATTGCTTAAAATTAAATGTAGAGGGCGCTATAGGCAAGGTACTTTGGTTCCCACTCATCCCTGTTAATCTTTGACCACTCATAACCGAATCTGGTAATTCTTTTCCAAACATGTCCGTCAATTTTGGCTTGTAATCAAACAAATCCATCTGTGAAGGGCCACCACTTTGAAATAAATAAATAATTCTCTTTGCTTTAGGCAAATGGTGCGGTAATCCCAATCTATTTTTATTATAGGATTTCAAAATATCCTCTGGAGAGCTATCTTTTCCGATACCCGCGAACATTTTATCGGCTCCTAAAAGACTCCCTAATGCCAAAGCACCAAGTCCTAAAGACGTTTTCTTTAAAAATGCTCTACGGTCTACTTGTTTTTCTATTTCTTGTAAATCTTTATTATCTGACCCTAATTTATGGTGATGATTAGTACACATAGTTTTTGATAGTATAAGGTTTATAATTTATCTTTTTGTAATTGTAGCATCCGCATTCATTATCGTACTTGCGACTACGGCATTTGCTGCTATTAAGGCTTTGTTATCGGTTTCAGTTAATTTAAATGCACCTGAATTTAACCATCCTACCGTTTTAGATAAGTTAGTAGTAAACTTCTCATATTCAGATTTTTGTAATTTCCTTAATAAGCTTAATTCCTTATTCGTTGCACTTCTACCTGTTAATTTTATAAAAGCTAATCTAATTCCTGAATCAATATCTTTTTCCTCTGCCATTAGCTTACCTAGGACTCTTGAAGCCTCTATATAGGTAGGGTCATTAAGAATTACCAAAGCTTGTAACGGTGTATTCGTTTTCTGCCTCCTAGAAGAACACAAGTCTCTTGTTGGAGCATCAAAAGTGGCTATAGTAGGATTCGGAATTGTTCTTTTCCAAATGGTATACATACTCCTTCTATACAAGCCTTCTACACCATCTTGCACATAAGTATCTCCATTTACCTCCCATAAACCTTCTGGCTGGTATGGCTTAACACTCTCTCCTCCTATTTTTTCATTTAATAATCCAGAAGCATATAGGGCATTATCACGAAGCATTTCACCAGAAAGTCTTGTTGATGGGCCACGAGAGAGCCATTTATTATCTCCATCGGCAGCTAAAACTTCTTCACTAATAACAGAACTTTGCTGATAGGTATGAGACATCATTATAGTTTTAAGCAACGCTTTAACATCCCAACCAGAGTCTACAAAACGAATTGCCAACCAATCTAACAATTTAGGATGCGTAGGCAAATTACCTTGATTTCCAAAATCTTCTGAACTAACCACAAGACCATTTCCAAAGAGATTTTGCCAATACCTATTTACGGTAACTCTAGCCGTTAGCGGATTGTCTTTATCGGTAATCCAATGAGCCAAGCCTAGCCTATTCTTAGGCCATTCTTTTTTCCAAGCAAAAATATCTTCTGGCACATTAGGAAAAACAGAATCTGTAGGTGAGTCATAGTTTCCACGATCTAAAATATAAGACTGCCTGTTATGTTTACTCTCCTTCATGACCATAATCTGCTTGATCCCTTCTGTGCTATCTACCAAAGCCTCTCTTTTATGTTCTATGTCTTTTAAGACTGATACATATTCCTGAGATTTTGTATTTAAAAAATACTGGGTTAATTGTTGCTTTTCTAGCGCACTTAAACTAGAATATGGTTTTTTCTGTAGTTTTTTTAATTTATCTGAGGTGCTAATTTGTAAGACCTCAATTGGAGAAATTTCTTTATCAAAAACCAACAAATTATCTACTACAGCACCACCGATACCTTTATCCCTCCAAATAGCTCCAACTCGTAAGCCGGGCTCTAATTTTGGACTTTCTTTTCCATATAGTTGTAAACCATTAAAGACGATATCCTTATAAAGATTATCAAACTTCATCTTGGTTTTCAATTGCTCACCGTCTTGATAAATATGTATCCCATTCGCTTTGCTAGAACCATCATACGTCATGGTTAACTGCACCCACTTTTCTTTAGGTACATCATTTAAAGATTCAATAACAATTGCATTATCTGGATATACATGTGCCAATAAGGCTTCAATCTTATTTTCTTTTATTTTCAAGTGATATCCTCTAAAACTGTGCAGTTCAGAACTATTCATCTTATGAAAAATGACACCATCCGTAATTTTCTCAGGGATAAAAACTTGTATAGAAATACTAAAAGGTTGGTTTCTTTTAAAAATTCCAATTTTGTCTAAGTCCAGCCAAGTATCACCATCCATAGCTAGTCCCTTTCCTGAGATACCTTGCTTGTAAACGGCCTTTTCATTTTCCACAAACTCTTGACGCATTTGAACCTTGTTCTTGCCATTACCACCAATAGCATTTACAAGTCTTTGGTCGTCAAAATTAAATGCCGCTACTAAACCATCTGGCTTCACATTTGTGGCAATATTTTTATAAGAACCATTGGCCAGCCATTGCGCTGCTTTTTGGCTTTCTGTTGTAATTGTTTTTGTTAGTTTTTTCTCACTAGTTTTTACAATTTCATCTAAATACGCAAGGACGCCTTCTTGCTCCTTAGTAGGCAACATCATAGCTGGCACCGGAGTGGCCAAATCCCAAGGTATTAGCCCTGTTTCATCTATGTTATTAAAGAAACTGTACATCTCATAATAATTTTTTTGAGATATAGGATCATACTTATGGTCATGACATTTTGCACAAGCATAGGACAAGCCTAGCATACCTTGACTCACCGTAGCTGTTCTATCGGCCACATATTCAGATCTAAACTCCTCATCGATAATACCTCCTTCTAAATTCTGGGGATGTAACCGATTAAAAGTGGTCGCTAATTTTTGATCTCGGGTCGCATTTTCAAATAAATCTCCAGCCAATTGCCAGGTCATAAAATCATCATAAGGCATATTCTTATTAAAAGAATTAATCACCCAATCTCTCCAAGGAGACGTGTCTCTATATTTGTCATTACTATACCCGTGGGTGTCTGCATACCTGGATACATCCATCCAATCTAAGGTCATTTGCTCTCCAAAATGTTTTGAAGCTAAAAGCCTGTCTAATTGTTTTTCAAAAGCATTAGAAGAGGTATCGTTTAAAAAATTATTTATTTCTTCTGTAGTAGGTGGTAATCCTGTTAAATCAAATGAAGCTCTACGCAATAAAACTTCTTTGTCTGCTTTTTTGGAAGGCACCAAGTTTACTTCCTTTAATTTAGCCAAAACAAAATTATCTATCTCATTACCTACTAATTCTTTATGATCAACTTTAGGAATTTCATATTTCTCTGGCTTTAGGAAAGCCCAATGCTCTTTATATTCAGCTCCGCCCTCTATCCATTTTATCAATACTGCTTTCTCATAATCTGTAAGTGTTAAATGAGAACTTGGTGCTGGCATAATTAAATCTGGATCACTAGACATAATCCGATGAAAAAATTCACTTTTCTTTAAATTACCAGGTGTTATTGCAAATTTACCGGGGCTTTCACTTAATTCTCCATAAGCGAACTCCGCTTCATGCAACTGCAAGCCTCCTTTTATGTTTCCTTTATCTGGTCCGTGACACAAATAGCACTTATCCGATAATATAGGCTTCACATGCTGGTTAAAATCGACTTTCTCAGGTAGCTTTTCATATTCTAACGAGACCATCTCAGGAAGCTCAGGACCACCACAGGATACCAAGAAAGCTATCAAGATTCCAAAAAATATATAATTGCTAATTTTCATCATAAAAATTTATAAAATAAGTAACTCACCAAAAATAGAATTTAAAAGAAACATACGATTGAACAAAACAGTTCATAAAATGCACATTTCCGACATGTTCATTTTTTGTCTAGTGTATTTCAGCTCATATTTTCTTAATTTAGCAGGACTAACGCAGTTGCATGTAATTAGAAAAGATGACATATTCAGTTCTAATAGCGCAAAAAACAGATTTAAAATGATCGAAATTCTACAATCCCTACGTTTAACCTTATTAAATATTGGCTATGCTAAACTTGATAGCTCCTGGAATTTTGACAATGTCATTAGTCCTTTTACCCGCATGTATTATATCACTAAAGGAAGCGCTAAAGTGTATCACAATAATCAAACTTTTACCTTAAAACCGGGCTTTATGTACATTGTTCCTAGCTATGCTTATGCTAGATATTCTTGCGAAGAGTACCATGAACAATATTATATAAGCTTTCTAGAAGAAGTAAACAATGGCGTATCTATCTATAGTCTAAAAGATTTTGTTTACGAAATAGAAGCAACACCTCATATGCTAACTTACTTTGAACGGCTAACGGAGTTGAATAATAAGCGTGAAATAAAAAATAGTGATCCAAAAACGTATGACAATAAACCCACACTATTAGATTTCATAAAGCAAAATGAAAGTTTAAATACTAAAGATTTTCTAGAAACACAAGGCCTACTTACCGTGCTATTTTCAAAATTTATTACCAATTACAAAGTACAAAATGAACGAAAGGTGAATAATTTTGGAATGCAAAAAACACTAAATTATATCAACCATAATTTGCATTTACCGATTACTGTTGATGAACTTGCCACCTTTTGTAATTATAGCCCCGATTATTTTTCTAAACAGTTTAAGCAGATCTACAACATTGGTCCTAATAAATTTATTCAGGAAAAAAGAATAGAGCGCTCTCAACTATTGTTACTGACCACTAATGACTCTTTAAAAGAGATTGCTGAAAAAGTGGGGCTAGATAACATCTCCTACTTTTCTAGACTATTTAAAAAGCATACAGGGAAAACACCTGCTTTTTTTAGAAAAGAGCAGGTGCATATCTAATTGTTATATCGTATTAAAACTTACGCTCTTTTCTACCACGCATTTTATTAGCGTCTGAGTCTCCCATAAATTTCTCTTTCTTAGGATCCCATTCCAAAGGTCTACCTAAATTATAGGCAATATTGGCAATGTTGCATACTGTTGCAGAACGATGTCCTGTTTCTACACCGCAAATAGGTTGTGTTCTTGTTTTTGTTGCATTTACCCAATCTTGCAAATGGTTTCCTTTGCTGTTATATAGCTTTACCTTTGCATTAGATAAATCTGCAGTAAGTAAATTTTCTGGAGTAGTCTCTAAATAACTACGGCTAACGTCCATAGTACCTTCAGAACCAATAAAACGAACACCCCAACCTCTACCGAAATCTTCATGGATCATTTCTATGCCATTTTCATAATACATTTTTAACCCACGAACTGCATTTCTATCTGTAGGTGGTATGTATTTAACGGGTCCAGAACTATCCATATCTAAAGCCCATTGTACAATATCAAACATATGCGCACCCCAATCACAAAGAATACCACCACCCACTTCTTCATAAAGTCTCCAATCTGGCCAGAAATCTACATCATTACGAGACGGTGCTAATCGGTGATTGTAAGCAAGCATTGGCGCTGGTCCGCACCAACTATTCCAATTAACCTCAGAAGGCATTGCTTCTGCTTTTAAATTATAAGGAACTGCAGGGTCACCTACATTCACTAAAACTTTTTGAATGTCTCCGAGATGTCCATTTCTGATTAATTCACATGCTTTTCTAAAAGAATCCCAAGAACGTTGCATACTTCCTGTTTGTAAAATCTGACCTGTTTTTTTTGTCGTCTTTACCAAGGCAATACCTTCTTCTATAGTATGCGTTAAAGGCTTCTCACAATAGACATCTTTACCAGATTTCATGGCATCAATAGCCTGAATAGCATGCCAATGATCTGGCGTGGCAATAACTACACCGTCAATATCAGATCGTTCTAAAAGCTCTTTGTAATTTAGATACGTGCTGATACCATTATAAGCAGACACATTTCTTTTTTCTGCATATAGTTTTTCTACGTGCCCTTTGAACCATTGGTTCTTAGTACTCCAAACATCACTAGCGGCCACGACTTGTGCCGTAGTATTCCCTATGAAATTTTTAGCAAGACCTTGACTTTGTTTTCCCAAGCCAATAAATCCTAAATTCATTTTATCACTAGGGGCTATAAACCCTCTTCCAAATACATGCCTAGGTAAAATACTAATTGCCCCTGCTGCTAATGCCGTTTTTGTAATAAATCCTCTACGAGATATATTTTGATCTAATACTTTTTTATTTTTTAATTTTTGGTCTTCCATTTTTAATTGCTTCTTTTTATAGGTTGATATTCTAGCTTAGTCACACTAGTATTTGGTTTTCACTCTGATAAAACTATAACATCATAAAAGGATGACGAATCATATATGAGTAAAAAGATACTATATATGATTTTTGTCGCTGGGTACAAACAAAAAAAAATCCTTGAACAGTAGTTACTGCCAAGGATTTTATAATATATAGGATATGTACGTTTAAAAAAGTGCTTCTTAACTCTTTTCCCAAACGTCATCCATTTCCTCTAGTGTCTTACCTTTAGTTTCAGGTACAAACTTCCACACCACAAACATGGCTATTAATCCCATCACACCATAAATCCAATACGCAAAACCATGATTAAATTTTTCCAAGAGGTAACTGTTTTTATCCATCATTGGAAAAGTCCAAGACACTACGTAATTACTAATCCACTGTGCAGCTACTGCCACCGCTAAGGCTTTATCTCTTATTTTGTTCGGAAACATTTCAGACAATAGCACCCAAGTTACGGGGCCCCAACTCATGGCAAAACCTGCAACATAGACCAACATACAGATTAATGCTAAAATCCCTACAGTTTGCGTATAGAAAGTTGCTCCTAGTGCAAACATAGCTACTGCCATCCCCAAGGCTCCAATAATCATTAAAGGCTTTCTACCATATTTATCTACGGTAAGAATTGCAAGAACCGTAAATAGTAAATTTACACCTCCTACAATAATTGTCTGTAGTAAAGCTGTATCTGTACCAGATCCCATGTTTTTAAAAATTTCTGGAGCGTAATACAATACCACATTAATACCTACAAATTGCTGAAATACGGATATCAAAACCCCAATAACTACCACTGCCATTCCAAAAGAAAATAGCTTGCCAGATTTATGTGATACGGTATTTTGAATGTCACTTAATATTTTTTGAGCTTCTAATTTTCCATTTACTTTTTCAAGAACTTGTAGAGCTTTTTCTGGTTCATTTTTAAGCACTAAGGAGCGTGGTGTATCTGGAACAAATAGCAAAAAGATTAGAAATAAGGATGCCGGAATCACTTCTGAAGCAAACATCCACCTCCATCCCACAGTATTTAACCAAGTATCATCTCCTTGACCTGCGATATAATAGTTTACGAAATAAACAATCAACATTCCAAAAATGATGGCAAACTGATTTAGCGAAACCAATTTACCTCTGATTTTTGCAGGTGCTATTTCTGCGATATATAATGGAGATAACATAGACGCTAGCCCTACACCCATACCCCCTATTATTCTATACACAATAAAGAGATAAATAAAAGTATGGTCTCCTGCGCCAATAGGTTTCATAAAAAGCTCTGGCATTGCAGAGCCTAATGCAGAACAAAGAAAAAGGATTGCTGCGAGCAACAATCCTTTTTTTCTTCCTATTTTTTTACTAATATATCCTCCAGAAATTCCGCCAATAATACAACCGATTAATGCGCTAGACACTAAAAAACCTAAGCGTGAATTAGCCGACATTTCATCTAAACCAAAAGGCAATACAAAGAAACTATCTAATGCACTTACCGTTCCAGAAATTACCGCTGTATCATATCCAAAAAGTAACCCGCCTAATGTAGCAACCAGCGTCAGTTGCATTAAGTATTTAGAATTTCTAGGAGCTTCCATAAATCTAGTTTATATGTACTGGTTGATGATGTTTTCAAATAACTCTTGCTTACCGCTTTTTAATTCTAGTTCGCCATTTTCTTGAGCTACTTTATACAAGTCTTCCAAGCTTAACTTACCTGCTTCGAAATCTTTACCTTTTCCTGCATCAAATGAACTGTAACGTTTTGTTCTCAAATCATCATAAGCTGAAGAAGTAATAATCTTATCTGCTGTTAACAAGGCTCTTGCAAATGTATCTGCACCTCCAATGTGCGCTAAGAATACATCTTCCATATCTGTAGAGTTTCTTCTAATTTTAGCATCAAAATTAACACCGCCACCTTGCAAACCGCCAGCTTTTAAGAAGACCAACATAGCTTCTGTAGTTTCTTGAATGTTATTCGGGAATTGATCTGTATCCCATCCATTTTGATAATCTCCACGGTTAGCATCTAAACTACCTAACATACCTGCTTTTGCAGCTGTAGCAATTTCATGCTGAAATGTGTGTTGTGCTAAGGTTGCGTGGTTTACTTCTATATTAATTTTAAAATCTTTCTCTAAACCATATTCTTTTAAGAATCCTATGGCTGTAGCAGAATCAAAATCATACTGGTGCTTCATTGGCTCCATAGGTTTTGGCTCAATAAAGAAATTACCTTTAAACCCTTGAGCTCTTGCGTAATCTCTTGCCATGGTTAGAAACTGTCCCATATGGTCTAACTCACGGCCCATATCTGTATTCAATAAAGACATATAACCTTCTCTACCACCCCAAAAAACATAGTTTTCACCATCTAATGCCATGGTAGCATCTAAAGCCAACTTCACTTGACCACCAGCTCTAGAAAGCACATTAAAATCAGGATTTGTTGCAGCACCATTCATATAGCGCGGGTTAGAAAAACAGTTAGCAGTACCCCAAAGTAATTTTACACCTGAAGCTGCTTTCTTTTCTTTGATATAATCGGTGATTGTTGCCAATCTTTTCTCAGATTCTGCAAAAGTTGATGCCTCTTGAATTAAATCATAATCATGAAAACAGAAATAATCAAAGCCCATTTTACTAATAAATTCAAATGCAGCATCTGCCTTATCTTTTGCCGCTTGGATAGGATCTGAAGCTTTGTCCCATTCAAAATTTTGAGTTCCAGGACCAAAAGGATCTCCTCCTTGACCGCAGAATGTATGCCAATAAGCTATAGAAAATTTAAAATGCTCGCGCATTGTTTTTCCTGCAACTACTTGCTCTGGATTATAATATTTAAATGCTAATGGATTATCAGAATCCTTGCCTTCAAATTTAATCTCTCCAATACCTTTAAAATATTCTTTATCTCCTAAGTTTGCCATATTACTTAATTTTAAGTTGTTATTCTATTTATTATTTAAAACGAGTTCTAATTCTTTTTTCCAATTTTGATACGCTTCTTGATACGGTTTTTTATCCTTAAAAGGCATAAAAGTCATCACATGATCATTATCCATGATTAATTTACCGTAGGTATCAAAATCGCCCTCATGTAAACCTGCAGCTCTGGCTGCCCCAATAGCACCCGTAGTATTATAGATCTCTATTTCATACCCTATTAATGTAGCGACTGTATTTGCAAAAATGTCTGATCGAAATAAATTGTCATTTCCAGCACGAATTACATTCACATTAATACCGTCTGATTTTAAAATTTCCATTCCATATACAAAAGAAAAAGCTATGCCTTCTAAGGCTGCTCTACATAAATGACCTTTATGGTGGTTGTTTAGATTTACATTAACCAACCTTGTCCCTATGTCTTTATTATTCAGCATACGCTCAGCGCCATTTCCAAAAGGAAGCATGCAAACCCCATCAGCGCCTATAGCTATTTCTGAAGCTAGTGTATTCATCTCTTCATAAGAGTTTACTGCTAAATTATTTAACAACCAACGGTATTGTATTCCTGCTCCGTTAATATTTAGCAACTTACCAATACGCGGGTCTGATTTCTTGTAATTTACGTGTGCAAAATTATTTACGCGTGTGCTTTCTTTACCAGACAAACTAGCTGTTACTGCGTAAACTACACCAGATGTACCCCCGGTAGCAGCTACTTCTCCTGGATTAAACACATTTAAAGACAAGGCATTATTTGGCTGGTCTCCTGCTCTATAAAAAATGGGCGTTCCAACAGCCAAACCGCTCTCTTCGGCGCCTTTTTCATCTACCTTAGCTTGCAAACCAAAAGTATCTACTATAGTAGGCACAAGAGCCTCCTCTATTTCGTAATAGTCTAAAAGAAATTGAGCAATACTATCGGTTTTAAAATCCCAAAAAATACCCTCAGATAAACCAGAGATAGTGGTATTTATTTCGTTAGAGAATTTATAAGCAATATAATCTCCAGGTAGCATAAACTTGTGAATTTTAGCATATACGTCTGGTTCATTTTCTTTTACCCATCTTAATTTAGAGGCTGTAAAATTAGCGGGCGAGTTTAATAAATGTGCAGCACACTTATCTTCTCCTAAAACTTCAAAAGCGGTATTACCAATTTCCACGGCTCTACTATCGCACCAAATAATACTTTTTCTCAACGGTTTGCCTTCTTTATCTACAATGACAAGGCCATGCATTTGATAAGAAATACCTATCCCCTTAATATCTGCTTTAGAAACAGCATATTTTCTTTTTAAGCGTTCAATAGCTTTACAAATGTGTTTCCACCACTCATCAGGGTTTTGCTCTGCCCAACCATTTTTCAAAGCTAGCATGCTCATTTCGGTCTCTGGCTCTTGAACGACCCCTAGACTTTTTCCTGTTTTAATCTCTACTAAAGCCGCTTTTATAGACGAGCTTCCTAAATCGAATCCTATGTAATACATATTTTTATAATGAATCTCTTACAATAATTTTAGTGGGCACATACACTTGAAGTGGTTTATCTGAATTGATAAACTTTGCGGCACTAATGCCCAACTGCTCAAAATCAGTAGTCACTACCGTTATCCCTTTATAAATAAACTTTTTCATAGGTGTATCGTTATAGGACAAAAAGCCTACATCTACACCTGGTTCCAAATTTTGTTTACGACACTGTTCTAAAAAAATACCTAATACTCGGTCACTCACACTAAGGTAAGCCACCCCTTTTTCTATTGTATATTCCTGTGGATTTGTTTTAATCTGATACTCGAAGTTGTTATCCTGGCAATACTTTTCAAAATAATCTACCGTCTCTTTGGCGTGATTGGTATAGTTAGGATATAAAAAATGAAGTGCCTTATATTTCTTGAAGTTTTCGGTAATAGACTCTAATCCTTTATAAAAAGAGCGTCCAAAGTCTTGAAAAACATAATTATTTTCTGGAGTAGAATTAATGTTCCAGTCTATTAATAGCAAGTCATTATTCGGGATTTTAGCTAAGGTTTTTGCAACTTGCTTATGATCAAAACCCATTACTACATACTTGTAATATTTCCCTAAACTATTGTTAAGTATCGTTTTAAAATTGTCAATATTGTAATGATGAAATTGAACATCGGTAATAATATCATCTTCCATTTTATTGATAAAAGAATGATACAACACTTCTTTATACGCTTTAAAGGTGTCTAAAACCAATAAAACTTTTCTGTTTTTACTAGCGATATAATAACCTTTATTGGGAACAGATTTAATAACCCCATTCTCTTTCAAAATAGTATATGCCTTAAAAACGGTATCCCTTGATAGATGATGTTCTTGACAAAAAGCATTCACAGAAGGCAATGAATCACCAATAGCCAAAACATCCTTTGCGATAGATTGGTTAATGATATCAACAATTTGCTGATATTTTGGTACATCACTCTCATGATCAATAATAAAACTAAAACTATTTTGCATAATCATCAACCGTACTGGTCTGTTCTGGTATGTGTCAAATATATAGCATTAATTTGAAAAAGCAAAAATAATTTGCGTTTTAACAAATTATGTCTTGAATAAAAAAAAATAGAATGCGTTTGAAAAAAAGTTTAGTAAATTTGCAGACTCAAAATGCCCACGTGGTGAAATTGGTAGACATGCCACCTTGAGGGGGTGGTGTTCGCAAGGACGTGCTAGTTCGAATCTAGTCGTGGGCACATAAGTCATTTAAGGATTTTTTTCTTAAATGACTTTTTTTATACGCGCATATTCCATCCTAAAGTAAACCCCCTTCATTTCTCTTTTTAAAAAAGGACTAAAAAAAATCATTTCAATCATTAAAAAGATTAAATTTGTTTAACCTTTTTTCAAAATAAATGAACAACATGAAAAAATACTTTAGTATTAGAGATTTGGAAAATTTATCTGGAATAAAAGCCCATACGATTCGTATTTGGGAAAAGAGGTATAACTTATTAGAGCCAGAAAGAACAACAACAAACATTAGAAATTATAGCTTAAAAAGTCTACAAAAGCTATTAAATATCACCTTGCTCTATAATAACGGACATAAAATTTCTAAAATCGCTCAAATTCCAGACACTGAGATCCCAAATTTTGTTCAAGAAGTTATTGAAAAAAAAACTATTAAAAACCATGCTATAAATTCCTTCAAAATAGCGATGGTCAATTTTGACTCTAACTTGTTTTATACCACCTACAATAACTTATTAAAAGAAAGTAGTTTTAAAGAGGTCTTTTACGAAGCATTTATACCGCTCTTAAGTGAGTTAGGATTACTTTGGCAAAACAATGCCGTGAGTCCATCTCACGAACATTTCATAACCAATCTTATCAAACAAAAAATTATTTTAAATACAGAAAAACTACTAGTTAACAAACCTAGCAAGACAGACAAAACGTTTGTTCTTTTCTTACCTGATAACGAAATTCATGATATTGGCTTACTCTATTTAAATTATGAAATAACGTTAAAAGGCTACAAGACAATCTATTTAGGGCAGACCGTACCTATTGAGTGCCTAAAAGATTTGCTTGGTTATTGTGAAAACATCTATTTTCTATCCTATTTCACGGTAGAACCCAATAAGGGAAAACTACGTAAGTATATAGAGAACTTTCATACCGAATTAGGCGCTGATACCAATTATAAATTTTGGGTTTTAGGACATCAAGTGCAACACATACAAGGAGATATGCTCCCTAAAAACATGAAGAAATTTAAATCTATAGAAAAATTAGTTAGTGAATTGTAATATTTTTTTAAGAAGTACATGAAAAAAAAGGTGATAATTATTGGTTCTGGATTTTCTTCATTATCAGCTGCAGCTTATTTAGCTAAAGATGGTTTTGATGTTACTATTTTTGAAAAAAATAGTACCGTAGGTGGGCGTGCACGCCAACTAAAAAAAGACGGATTCACATTTGATATGGGACCAAGCTGGTATTGGATGCCAGATATATTTGATAATTTTTTTGCAGAATTCGGAAAGAAAACTTCTGATTATTATCAGCTAGATAAACTTAATCCTGCCTATAAAATATTTTTCTCCGACGATGTAATCACGATTGGCGATTGCATGAATAAAATTTGTGAAGAATTTGAACGAATAGAAAAAGGTAGTGCTATTCAACTTAGAAAATTTATAGCCATAGCTCAGGAAAATTATGATATCGCCATTAATAAAATTGTTTTACGTCCAGGACTATCCCCATTAGAATTAATTACTCCTGAAACCATAACCAGAGTTGATCAGTTTTTTAAAACGATAAGCTCTGAAGTTCGAAAAAGATTCAAAAACAAAAAATTAATCTCAACCTTAGAGTTTCCTGTTCTTTTTTTAGGGGCAAAACCAAGTAAAACACCTTCATTTTACAGCTTTATGAATTTTGCTGATTTTGGTTTAGGAACATGGCACCCAAAAGGGGGCATGTATGAAATTATCTTAGCCATGGAAAGTCTGATTAAAGAATTGGGGGTTAAAATAAATACCAATAGCCCTGCTTCTAAGATACTTGTTGCGGATAAAAAAGCAATTGGGATAATTGCCAACGGAGAAACACATTTAGCAGATTTTGTACTTAGCGGTGCAGACTACCACCATTCTGAAACTTTACTAAATAAAGAAGACAGGCAGTTTACAGAAACTTACTGGAGTAAAAAGACATTTGCCCCATCCTCATTATTATTTTATGTTGGCTTTGATAAACGAATAGAAAACGTAGAACATCATAACCTATTTTTTGATACGGACTTTGAATTGCACGCTGAAGAAATTTATGACGAACCTAAATGGCCTAAAAACCCACTATTCTATGCCAATTTTCCGTCAGTGACAGATAAAAGTATGGCTCCCGAAGGTAATGAAACAGGGTTTTTCTTAATTCCCATTGCTCCAGATTTAAAAGATACTGAAGAAGTTAGAGAAGAATATTTTAATTTAATTATGGAAAGATTTGAAGAAAAAACCAATCAAAAAATAAAAAACAATATTATATTTAAGGAGTCCTTTTGTGTGAATGACTTCATTGAAGAATACAATTCTTATAAAGGGAATGCTTATGGTTTAGCTAATACATTAACTCAAACCGCATTTTTAAGACCCAATCTCAAAAGCAAAAAAGTGAAAAATTTATTTTTTACCGGCCAGCTTACCGTTCCAGGACCAGGAGTTCCGCCAGCATTAATTTCGGGGAAATTAGTGTCTGAATTGATTACCAAATCAAATAACTAAAACTATGAAAAGTATTTTCGACCAAGTTTCTTATAGCTGCAGCAAGACGGTGACAGAATCATATAGCACATCATTCTCATTAGCAACAAAAATGCTACACACGTCTATTCGTGGAGATATCTATAACATTTATGGATTTGTTCGTTTTGCAGATGAAATTGTAGACACTTTTCACGACTATGATAAAAAATTGCTTTTTGATAAGTTTGAAAATGACTTAAAAGATGCGATAGAACACAAAATAAGCCTTAATCCTATTTTGAATTCTTTTCAACATACCTATCACACTTATAATATTCCATATCATTTGGTAGCTTCTTTTATGAAAAGTATGCGAATGGATCTTTACAAAACGGTTTATAAAACAGATGCGGAATACAAGGAATACATATACGGCTCTGCGGATGTAGTTGGGCTAATGTGCTTAAAGGTTTTTGTACAAGGAAATGAAGAAAGCTACGAAAGCTTAAAAATTTCTGCTATGGCACTAGGTTCTGCTTTTCAAAAAGTAAACTTTTTACGAGATCTAAAAGATGATTTTGAAGGTTTAAATAGAACCTATTTCCCAAATACAAATCTAAAACAGCTGGATGAAGTGTCCAAAAAAAGGATTGTAGACGAAATAAAAGCCGATTTCCAATTAGGTTACGAAGGCATTGAAAGGTTGCCTCACACTGCCAAATTTGGAGTCTATACCGCTTATAAGTACTACTCAAGACTCTTAACCAAACTACAAAGGACACCGCCTCTAGAAATACAAAATGCAAGAATTAGAGTTCCTAATTATGAAAAGTTTGGACTGCTTGCAAAATCATACGTAAATTACAAACTTAATTTAGTTTAAAAATGAATACGCTTATCTGGATATTTATATTTATTAGCACTTTTGCCTTTATGGAATTTATGGCTTGGTTTAGTCACAAATATATCATGCATGGTTTCTTATGGGTATTACATAGTGACCATCATCATAAAGACCACGATTCCTGGTTTGAACGTAATGATGCATTTTTTATAATTTATGCAGTAGTCAGTATGTCTTTTATTTTAGCCGGAGTAAAAACATGGTTCTGGTATGGCTTGCCTATAGGTTTAGGCATTATGGCCTATGGAGCAGCTTATTTCTTAGTCCACGATATCTTTATCCATCAACGATTTAAAGTGTTTAGAAACGCCAATAATAGATATGCAAAAGGGGTACGTAGAGCACATAAAATGCACCACAAACATACCGGAAAAGAAGATGGGGAGTGTTTCGGAATGTTATTTGTTCCGTTTAAGTATTTTAAAAAGTAACGCTTTACTTTAGCTCCAATAAACGATCTAATAATGCTCTAATGCTTTCACTATTCCAATCAGCAGCACCCGTTTTATCTATTGCAATCTCTCCTGTGTTACTAATCACGAATGTTGCAGGTATTGCAGAAGATTTCAATATGGATGGGGTCGTATTTTGAGGATAATAAACAGGTAACGTATAGCCTTTCTTTTTCATAAAGGCATCTACTACAGGCACCTCTTCATTGGTAACAAAAAGGAATACCACCTTAGTTCCATAATCATCATATAAATCTTGAAAACTAGGCATTTCAGCAACGCATGGAGGACACCATGTTGCCCAAAAATTTATGACAATTACACTGTTTTTGTACTGCTCAAAATTTAAAGATTGTTGATCAGATGAAATTATCTTCCAGTTGTAATCAGTAAGCTTTAACTGCTCGTCTTTACTAACTTCGGTAGGCGCAAAAGAAATAAGCTTATTCACAAATACTTTTACAGGAAATCCCAAGGGTGTAAATAAAATAATACCTGCCGCAATAAGTACGGCAAGGTTAATAATTTTATCCTTAGTAAGTTTCATTACTTAGCTAAAAGTCTGTCTATTAGATCATAAATCTTAGAGTTATCCCAATCAGCGATTCCTTCTTTATGAATTACAATATTACCCTCTTTATCTATTAAATAAGAAGTTGGTGCCTTAACATCCGTTAAAGGCATTTTCTCTCCTATGAATAAATAAGTAACAGGAAAGCTTAGATTTTGTTCTGCCATAAAAGCTTCGACAGGTGCTCTTTCTTCGTCAGAAATAACATAAAAATCTACTTGGCCTTCATATTTATCATACAATGTTTGAATACTTTGCAGTTCTGCTTCGCAAGGAAGCACCCATGATGCAAAGAAATTTACGAATACTACTTTTCCTTTTGATTTTTTAAAATTGAAGAAATTCCAATTTTCATCTTTCAATGTCCAATCATAATCTGTAATCTTATTTCTATCGGATTCCTCTGTAACTGAGGGGCTAAACGAGAAAATTTTGTTTAATAGTACCTTACTATAATCACCTAAAGGAGTAACAAAAAATGAAAGAATAAATGCAAACAATAAAATATTTAATACTGTTTTCTTGTTAATTTTCATACGTATTTACGTTTCCTCAAAACTAAAAAACTCCTGATAAATATCAGGAGTTTTGTTCAATTAATATTAATTAATTTTTAACTTAAATTTAATACTCTGTTTTCACTAGGCAGCATTCTCTTTTTTGATCACATTTAAAGCAGAACCTTCTCTATACCAGTCTATTTGAGGCTGGTTATACGTATGATCTACTTTAATGACATCTTTACTTCCATCCGCATGAACTACCTCAATTGTTAATTGCTTATCAGGAGCAAATTCTGCGATATCAATAAAATTGAATGTATCGTCTTCCTGTATTAGGTCATAATCACTTTCTTTAGCGAAAGTTAAGCCTAACATTCCTTGTTTTTTAAGGTTTGTTTCATGAATACGCGCAAACGACTTTACTAAAACTGCAGCAACACCTAAATGTCTAGGCTCCATTGCAGCATGTTCACGAGAAGAACCTTCTCCGTAGTTGTGATCTCCAACAACAATACTTCTAACACCTGCAGCTTTATAGGCACGTGCCGTATCAGGAACACCACCAAATTCTCCCGTTAATTGGTTCTTTACAAAATTTGTTTTCTGACCAAAAGCATTTACCGCTCCAATTAAACAATTGTTTGATATATTATCTAAATGCCCACGGAAACGTAACCAAGGACCAGCCATTGAAATATGATCCGTTGTACATTTACCAAAAGCTTTGATTAGCAATTTAACACCCATCAGGCTTTCGTCTTTTATAGGAGTAAATGGCTCTAACAACTGTAATCTTTCAGAATCTGTAGCCACTTTAACACTAACGCCAGAACCATCTTTATCTGGAGCTAAGTACCCTGCATCTTCTACTGCAAAACCTTTAGGAGGTAATTCCCATCCTGTTGGCTCGTCAAACATTACTTCTTCACCATTCTCGTTGATTAACTTATCCGTCATTGGATTAAAGTCTAATCTACCTGCAATAGCAATCGCTGCTGTAATTTCTGGAGAAGCTACAAAAGCGTGTGTATTAGGATTACCATCCGCACGTTTCGCAAAGTTTCTATTAAAAGAATGTACGATACTGTTCTTTGGTGCATTTTTTGGATCACTATATCTTGCCCATTGCCCTATACAAGGACCACAAGCGTTCGTGAATATCTTAGCATCCAATTTCTCGAATATCCCAAGAATACCATCACGGTCTGCTGTATATCGTACTTGTTCAGAACCAGGATTAATCCCCAATTCTGATTTCATTTTTAAACCTTTATCAATAGCCTGCTGTGCAATAGATGAAGCTCTTGATAAATCTTCATAAGAAGAGTTGGTACAAGAACCAATTAATCCCCACTCCACAGTTAATGGCCAATCATTTTTAGTTGCCTTTTCCGTCATATCTGCACCAACTTTAGTAGATAAATCTGGCGTAAAAGGACCATTTAATAATGGTGTTAATTCTGATAGGTTAATTTCAATAACTTCATCAAAATATTGTTCTGGATTTTCATACACCTCAGCATCTGCTGTTAAATGCGCTCTAACCTCGTTTGCAGCATCCGCAATATCTGCTCTATCTGTTGCTCTCAAATAACGTTCCATAGAATCATCGTAACCAAAGGTAGAAGTTGTAGCTCCTATTTCAGCACCCATATTACAGATAGTACCTTTTCCTGTACATGATAATGATAACGCACCCGAACCAAAATATTCTACTATAGCCCCTGTTCCACCTTTTACAGTTAGAATTTCGGCAACTTTAAGTATTACATCTTTAGGTGCTGTCCAACCAGAAATTGTTCCTGTTAACTTTACACCAATTAATTTCGGAAATTTAAGTTCCCATGCCATTCCCGCCATAACATCTACAGCATCAGCACCACCTACTCCAATAGCGACCATTCCTAAACCACCAGCGTTTACGGTGTGAGAGTCAGTACCGATCATCATACCCCCGGGGAATGCATAATTTTCTAATACCACTTGGTGAATAATACCTGCTCCTGGTTTCCAGAAACCAATACCATATTTATTAGAAACAGATTCTAAAAAGTTAAAAACCTCAGCACTTGTGTTGTTCGCTGATTTTAAATCTGCAGTAGCACCATTTTTAGCCTGAATTAAGTGATCACAATGTACTGTAGTTGGTACGGCAACTTTAGGTTTACCAGCTTGCATAAACTGTAATAACGCCATTTGTGCCGTAGCATCTTGACAAGCAATACGATCAGGTGCAAAATCTACATAGTCTTTTCCTCTAACAAAAGCTTTAGAAGCTGTTCCTTCCCAAAGGTGGGAATATAAAATTTTCTCAGAAAGTGTCAGTGGTTTTCCAACTAATTTACGTGCTTTACTAACACGATCAGACATATTGGAATATACCTCTTTTATCATATCTATATCAAATGCCATAAGATTTATATATTTTTTAGTATTATTTTAAGTACTACAAGATACAAAATATAGAATGACTACGAAAGGTAAACGAAATATAGAATGATTATAAAAAAGAATTTTTTCTATTGATTATATTTTTTAATTGTGATACAGCAATTCTTTGTTCTAAATTAAGAAATCTAGGCGATTTATCTAAAATTAAAGCCTGCATGATGTCCATTTAAAAAAAGAAATTATCGGCTATATATTTTAAAAATTAATTTGCACTATTCTTAAAACAAATTAAATCTTTAAAATAATTTATAAAAAAAAAGCCTGAGTCGTAGACTCAGGCTTTTCTAGTATAAGTTAAGCACTCTTTTATGCTCTAACTAATAGTTTATGTGGTGGTGTAAACTGCGTAAGGTTAATGCCTTTCACTGCAGCTTTGTACTCATCCATAGTAGGCGTTCTACCTAAAATTGTAGACAACACAACAACTGGTGTTGATGAAAGTAATGATTCTCCTTTTTTCTCTCCAGAATCTTTTACAACTCTTCCTTGAAATAAACGAGTTGAAGTTGCCATTACGGTATCACCCGGTTCTGCTTTTTCTTGGTTCCCCATACAAAGGTTACACCCTGGACGCTCTAGATATAACATGTTTTCATACCCAGTACGCGCTACTGCTTTAGGTGCATTATCATCAAATTCAAAACCAGAATATTTCACAAGAACTTCCCAATCACCTTCTGCCTTCAATTCATCTACAATATTATACGTAGGAGGCGCAACTACAAGAGGTGCTTTAAACTCTACCTTACCATATTGCTCTTCTACATTCTTAAGCATTTGAGCTAAAATTTTCATATCACCTTTGTGCACCATACAAGAGCCCACAAAACCAAGATCTACTTGTTTAGTTCCTCCGTAATACGAAAGTTGTCTAATGATATCATGCGTGTATCGCTTAGATACATCTGCATTATTAACATCTGGATCTGCAATCATTGGCTCTTCAATCAAATCAAGATCAACAATAACTTCCGCAGCATATTTTGCATTTGCATCTGGAGTTAAAGCTGGCTTCTCTCCTGATTTAATCTCAGCAATTCTTTTATCAGCAATAGCAATCAGTCCTTTAAGAACGCTCAATTTATTGTCCATTCCTTTATCAATCATGATCTGGATTCTACCCTTTGCAATCTCTAAAGATTCAATTAAAGTAGCATCTTCAGAAATACAGATAGAAGCTTTTGCTTTCATTTCTGCTGTCCAGTCTGTAAATGTAAAGGCTTGATCTGCCGTAAGTGTTCCTATATGTACTTCAATAATTTTTCCTTGGAATACATTATCTCCACCAAAAGTCTTTAGCATTTGAGATTGAGTGGCATGTACCACATCACGGAAATCCATATAAGGATTCATTTCCCCTTTAAAGGTAACCTTTACTGACTCTGGAATTGGCATTGACGCCTCACCTGTAGCAAGGGCAAGGGCAACTGTTCCTGAATCTGCACCAAAAGCAACCCCTTTAGACATTCTTGTATGAGAATCTCCTCCGATAATAATCGCCCAATCATCAACAGTAAGGTCGTTAAGAACCTTATGAATCACATCGGTCATTGGCTTATATTTGTTTTCAGGATCTCTAGCGGTAATTAAACCAAAATCATTCATAAACTTCATAAGTCTAGGAATATTTGCCTTGGATTTATTATCCCATACTGATGCTGTATGACAACCAGATTGATATGCACCATCTACAATTGGTGAGATAATTGTTGCTGCCATCATCTCTAATTCTTGAGAGGTCATTAGTCCTGTTGTATCTTGAGAACCAATAATATTTACTTCTACACGAACATAAGAACCTGCATGCAATGTCTTGCCTGGCGTGGTACCAACGGCATTTTTATTAAATATTTTTTCTACAGCTGTAAGCCCTTGTCCCTCATTAGAAACTTCTTTTGAGTTTGCATAAACAGAGACTAACTCAATACCTAAAACCTTCGCTGCAAATGCCTGAAGCTTTTTACCAAACACAATAGCGTAAGAGCCACGAGCCTTAATAAACTCTACTTTCTGAGGCGTTAATGATGCTGAAATGTCCATTAATTCCTTATCGCCATTATAAAGCTTCTTCTCTTTTGTATTCACCGTAAGGACAGTTCCTGTAGCAACAGAATAAGCTTCTTCTAAAACAGGTTCCCCAGCTTCATTACGGATCGTATTACCATCGGCATCTTGCTTTTTTACCCAGTTTTGAAGATCGATCCCTATACCACCAGTAACACTAACTGTTGTTAGAAAAATTGGAGAAATACCGTTTGTACCTGCAATAATTGGAGCTATGTTAATAAATGGAACATAAGGACTCGATTTTATACCTGTCCATAATGCCACGTTATTTACACCCGACATTCTAGAAGAACCAACTCCCATTGTACCTTTCTCTGCAATTAACATCACCCTCTTGTCCGGGTGCTGTTTTTGCAAAGCTATTAATTCATTTTGTTGTTCTTTATTGTGCTCAAATAGACATTGACCATGTAATTCTCTATCGGATCTTGAATGTGCGTCACCCCCTGGAGATAGTAAATCCGTGGAAATATCCCCAATACCAGCAACAAACGTTACGATTTCAATTTCTTCATCTATCTCAGGAAGTTTGGTGAAGAATTCTGCTTTAGCATAACTTTCTATAATTTCTTTAGCTATTTCGTTACCACTTTTGAATGCGCTTTCTAAACGATCCATATCAGCTTCATAAAGAAAAACTTGTGTCTTTAACACAACAGCAGCTTCTTTAGCTATAGCCACATCATTACCTAATGCCAAATCTAACAACACCTCAATAGAAGGCCCACCTTTCATATGCGATAATTGCTCAAAAGCAAAAGCAGGGGTAATTTCTTTAACTATAGATTCACCTAAAATAATTTCTTTTAAGAATTTAGCTTTTACAAAAGCAGCACTAGTCGTTCCTGGCAAAACATTATAGATAAAAAAGTTAAGAGAGTCTTCTCTGTACTCGTTATCTAATTCTTTAATCTGCGCAATGATTTGGCTTAGTAATTCTGCACCATCAACTGGCTGTGGATGAAGTCCCTGATCTTTTCGTTCTTCGATCTGTTTAAGGTAATCTTTATAAATGCTCATATATTTAGAAAATCTACGTTTTTTAACGTTGTTGCAATCTTTCAAAATTACTAAAATCTTCAGGCTAAATAAAAGATTTATGAATTGATTCGATTGATTTTAAGAAAATTTCTAAAAAGGGCATCCAAAAAAACGAATACTACATTTTTTGGTAGTTATTTATAAAATATTCCTTACGAAAACGTTTGAAGTAAAGGAGATTTCTACAGTAATTCACGAATAATGGCATCTTCTGATATACCTTCCGCTTCTGCCTTGTAGTTTTTTATAATTCGATGTCTTAATATTCCTAAAGCAACTGCTTTTACATCTTCGATATCAGGAGAATATTTCCCTTTAATTGCAGCATGCGCCTTTGCTCCTAAAATTAAATTTTGAGAAGCTCTTGGACCAGCTCCCCAATCAATATATTGCTTTACAAAATCTGAAGCACCTTCTAGGTTAGCACGTGTACTATTTACTAATTTTACAGCGTAATCTACCACATTATCTGGAACCGGAATTCTTCTAACTAATTGTTGTATCGCTATAATCTCTTCTGCACCTAATAGTGCATTTATTTCGTTTTTAACATCTGAAGTAGTTGCTTTCACAATAGCAATCTCCTCACTTATAGATGGGTATTTAAGCTCTATAGCAAACATAAAACGGTCTAATTGCGCTTCTGGCAAAGGATAGGTACCTTCTTGCTCAATTGGATTTTGAGTTGCTAAAACAAAATAGGGCGCGGGTAATTTATAATTGACACCCGCAATGGTAACAGAACGCTCTTGCATAGCCTCTAGCAACGCTGCTTGAGTTTTTGGAGGGGTTCTATTTATTTCATCGGCTAAAATAATATTAGAGAATATTGGGCCTTTGATAAATTTAAACTTTCTATCCTGATCGAGAATTTCACTCCCTAGAATATCACTAGGCATTAAATCTGGAGTAAATTGAATACGTTTAAAATCTAAACCTAATGTTTGTGCAATGGTATTTACCATTAATGTTTTTGCCAAACCAGGCACTCCTATCAACAGCGAGTGACCTCCTGTGTAAACAGATATCAAAATCTGTTCTACCACCTCAGTTTGCCCAACAATAATTTTGGCAATTTCTTTTTTTAAAGCAACATGCTTTTCTACCAGATTAGTTATTGCAGCAACATCAGACATGTAATTACTTTTTTATCCAGTTATTTGCAAAATCACAACCTACATTCGTTTCATTTACACTTATATATGTTTCATCAATATGCGCGGCCATCCATTTTGCAATAGCATCTGCTTGCTTCTGAGTTTTCGCCAATTCTTGAATCTTTAGGTAATCTTTAGAAAAATCTGCCTCATGCTCATCATGACGGTTTGTAATTTTCATGATTTTAAAACTAGTACCTTCACGAGCATCGTCTTCTAATATTGGCTGAGATATTTCATTATCTTTTAAGTTACGAATCTGATTGTAAAATGTAGGATCCATATTTGTCAACTCAAATCTAGCACTGTAATCTGCTGGGTTACGCAACTGCCCTCCATCAAATTTTGTTTCTTTCTGATCAGAGAAGTTCAATGCCGCCTCTGCAAAGGTATATTTACCTTCTATAATTTGATTACGAATAGAATCTAACTCTTGCTTTGATGCATCTAAAGCACGCTGCGGCACTTTAGGAATCATCAAAATATGACGTATTTCACGTTCTTGCCCTAAAATCTTTTCTACTGTAATAATGTGGTACCCAAATGTAGTTTCAAAAGGCTCAGAAACTTCACCTACATTTAAGCTAAAAGCTACATCTTTAAATTCCTTTACAAATCCTGTTTGCTTATCAATCTTATAATAACCACCATTCTGCTTAGATCCAGGATCCTCACTATTTAAAATCGCTTTTATAGAAAAACTTGATCCTTTCTCTAAAATATCTTCACGAATTCTATTGAGACGATCTACTACTTTTTGTTTTTCTTCTTCTGGAGCAACAGGTTTTTTTACAATTTGTGCAATCTCTAACTCTGAACCAAAAACTGGACGCTGATCTTTAGGTATTTTATTAAAAAACTGACGCACTTCTTCTGGGGTAATCTCTATCTCCTCTACAATTTTACGTTGCATACGCTCAGAAAGCATACGAAGTTTATTAATCTTGTATAATTCCTCTCTAAAGCTTTCTTCATCGGTTTTTTTGTAAAAAGATAATACTTTTTCCATAGAACCAACTCTAGTTACTAATTGTTGAATTTGGGCATCACTAGTTGCATTCACCTCATCATCAGCTACCAAAATACTATCTTGAACTGCTTGGTGTGCATATAAACGATCCTCCATTAACTTCCCTAACAAACTACAACGCGAAACATCATCAGCAGACACGCCTTGATTCCGCAGGTCTATTAAAGTTTTATCAATATCTGATTCTAAAATTAAATAATCACCAACTACGGCAGCAACACCATCAATCTTAATCCTCTTAAAAGAATTTACAGAGTCTGAAATCATCGGTACAACCGCAACATCTTTTGCTTCTTCCGTAGGGCTTTCTACACCTTCTTCTATAGCACTTTCAATAACTTCTTCTTGTGCATTTAGTATCCCAACAAAAAGTACTACTAAAAGTGTAATCGTGTTCTTAATCTTTAACATAAACTTCAAATTCTTTATCTTTAATTGCATCATCAATAATCTCGGTTTCTAACTTTCTAATTAATTCTAACCGTCTCCTGTTTAATAAAATTTGCTTGATTGATGGTTTTACAAATGATAATGGAGCAGTATCATTCGTATTCAATACATCTGTAACCTTCGCCAAATATACCCCTATTGAATCCTGTAATTCAAAAAATTGTGATTTTTTTAAGTATGCATCCTCATTTTCAAAGGTTAAGGGCGGAATTTCATTGACAATTCTAGAAGCTTTAACCCATATAGAATCATTAAAATTTAAGTTTTTAAATTGTATCCCTATGGAATCTAAAAACTTTATATCTTTCTCATTAAAACGATCTAAACGTGTCGCAACTTGCTCTTTATCTAAAAACTGTGCAGAAAGCTCAATAAACCTTAGTTTAACTAATTTCTCTTTCAACATAAAGTTCTCTTTTTCGTTTTCGTAAAAACTAGTAAGCTGAGCATCTGTAACAATAGTATCTTCTGTCTGACTCACTAAAGCTTCTTTATAAGCTCGGGTATACAAATCGGTCTTATAATTCTCTATAAGCTCATTAAATTCTTTTAATTGCTCTTCGGGCAAATTTATTTTAGATTTAGATAATAGCAACTGCTTGGTAGCCCAATTATTAATATAATTCGTAACAAAAGATGCGCTATCCTCCTTAGAAACATTATCTTTTAGTAAAGCAACAATATCATCTTTATATAAGTAGGAGTTACCCACGCGTGCCAGCGGCTCCCTATCTTCTTTTTTCTTCCAAATTGAACTACAGGAAATGAATAAAGAAATAAGCGCAAAAACGGATACAAAGCGTACCAATTTATTTAAAACAATGTTTTCTAACTGCATCTTGCAAAAATAACAAATAACGGATGTTGTGCAAGTTCCTAATTTCTGACAAATTTCAAGTACTTTTAACTTTCCCTTTAGAATTATCACTGAATTTAGGGATACAATAAATTTAAAACCTGATTAATTTTACACTATGAGCTCCAAAAAAATTAAATTGATTTGGGATTTTCGAGGTCCCGCAGCTGCCAAAACTGCTGAACACCACGTAATACACCTAAAAGAATTTATTAGCGCAGAAAACCTGGAATTAAATATTACAGATGTATTACACTTAAATGACATGTATAGCTTAGCTTTTTTAGTCGTTGAAGAATCTGAAATGTTAAAAGTTAGAGATGCTCTAAAACCACACCGAGGAGAAATTTACAATCCCTAAAAACGCAAACCAATGCTTTCTAAACCTATTGGCATTCTTATATTTTTAATTCTCAGTATGAGCTGTAAAGAAACCCCTCAAATAGTGATTACACATCCTATAGAAACGGCGTTAGAAGCAACATCTACTAAAATAAAAAACGTTGTAGACAGCATAAAACTCCACGAGGTACAATTAAAATTTACGCGAATACGCAGAGAAAATGATGACGTGTTTTTTACAGATTATAATTTTCAAACTAATGAAAGTGATTACTTCTACCCTGCAAGTTCTGTAAAGTTACCCATTGCTGTTTTAGCATTAGAAGAAATTAATAAAATTCCTGATGTAACATTATATACTAAATTTTATATAGAAGGAGACACTATTGAAACAACAGTCGCCAAAGAAATAACTAAAATTTTTGCGGTTAGCGATAACCAAGCTTACAATAGATTGTTTGAATTTTTAGGTCAAGATACCATTAACCAGTCATTACATAACAAAGGGATTAAAAATGTTCGTATCTCACATCGGATGTCTATAGAAAATGCTGACAATATTACCACCAAGCCAATTATCATTTATATGAATGATAGTACAACCCGCGTACGAGAGAGGCGAAGCAATGAAATAATAAAACCTCTTGACCTTCATCATATAAAAAAAGGAAAAAGCTTTATAAACGAGGATGATGAATTCGTAAATGAACCTTTTGATTTTAGTTTGAAAAACTATTATCCTATTGAGGCACAACATGAGGTATTGAAACGAATAATATTTCCGGAGAAGTTTAAAAAAGAAGAACAATTTAATATAAGCACTACCCAAAGAGATTTCCTTCTCACTGCTATGCGTTCATTACCAAGGGAAGCAGGGTATGACAAAACGGAATACTATGATAGTTATGTGAAGTTTTTTATGTTTGGTGACCAGCAAAAACCAATACCCAATACAATTAAAATTTACAATAAAGTAGGCTATGCCTATGGGACACTCACAGATTGCGCGTATATAAAAGATAGCACTAACGCTATTGAATTTTTACTTACCGCTACAATTTTAGTAAACAAGAACCAAACATTCAATGATAACACTTACGAATACGAGGCTGTCGGAATTCCTTTTTTAGCAGAACTAAGCAGACAACTCTACGACCAAGAACTTCAACAAAAAAAGCAATAAGTACTCCAAAGGTGAGTTATCCTTAGGTTACACCCTAGTTTTTATACAAAACACATGAACAACCAACAAGACCAGCTAAAATTACTAGAGCAAAAACTTGAAGACCTTTTGGCTAAGCAAGAAAACTTTGCCACAAACCTAATGGCTGCTTATAGAGAAATAGAACAACTTAAAAAAGATCTATCTACAGAAACTCCTCTTACCAGCACTATAAAAGAGACTACCGCTGCAACAGAACCTCCAACGATAACAAATGAGGTTAAAGCACCTGCAGACATACCTGTAGAAAAAATACAAGCTGAGCAAATTGCCATTCCTACAGAAAAGCAACAAAACCTGGAAGTAGCCCAAAAAATTTCAGACCAGGCGCAAGCAGAGACATTTACCAACCAGGATACTAAAAACGAAACAGTTAGTACAAACACCTCAAGAATACCAGAAACAAAATCGAGTTTAGAAAAATTTATTGGAGAAAACTTAATTAATAAAGTTGGAATCCTAATTACCATTATTGGGGTTATCATTGGCGTAAAATATAGTATTGAAAACAATCTTATTAGCCCATTAACACGAATTATTTTAGGCTACCTACTTTCTTTTGGAATATTAGGAGTTGGTCTAAAACTAAAAGAAAAGTACCTAAATTTTAGCGCCGTATTGGTTAGCGGAGCTATAACCATGATGTATTTCATCACCTTCATGGGATATGATTTTTATGGACTATTCCCGCAGCTCCTTGCTTTTGGCATAATGACACTCCTTACCATTTTTACAGTGGTCGCCGCCATAAATTACGACAAGCAAGTGATTGCCCATTTAGGATTAGTAGGTGCTTATTCTATTCCATTTTTACTAAGTAATAATTCTGGTAATGTAACTGCACTTTTTAGCTACATGACCATTATCAATATTGGGATTCTTATAATTTCATTTAAAAAATATTGGAAATCATTGTACTATGTATCCTTTAGTTTTACCTGGTTAATTTACCTAGGATGGATCTTAAAAGACTATTATTACGTTGAAGATTTTAGATTTGCATTTACTTTCTTGAGTATCTTTTTCATACTTTTCTATTGCATGTTTTTAGCTTACAAGACCTTGAAAAACGAAAAGTTTCAAGCCACAGATGTCATTTTACTTTTCATTAATTCATTTTTCTTTTACGGTATTGGCTATTATCTACTGAACTCGCATGAAACGTTTGGAAAAGAATTATTAGGACTATTCACCCTTGGCAATGCTGTGATTCACTTTATACCAACCGTGATCGTTTACAAAAAGAAGTTAGTGGATAAAAAATTATTCTACTTGATAGCGGCACTAGTACTTACTTTTATCACGATAACTATTCCGGTTCAACTAGACGGCAGCTGGGTTACTATATTATGGTCTGCTGAAGCCGCACTGCTTTTCTGGTTTGCTACCACGAAGAAAATTACGGTATACAAAAACCTTTCCTATATATTAATGGTCATTGCATTTATAAGCCTCCTGGAAGATTGGTCTCATATATATGATTTACACCCTTCTAAGGAAAAAATAGCCCCTATTTTTAATAGTAATTTCTTAAGCTCTGTAGTCGTTATTACAGCTTTCGGATTTATTACCTGGCTGAATAAAGCTCAGAAATTCCAAGATTTAGAAGTGCCTAAAAAAGCAATGGATAAGATCATGGGATTCTTAATTCCTGTAGGATTACTTTTAATTTGCTATTTAGCCTTCTCCCTTGAAATAAATATGTACTGGGAGCAACAGTTCTTAGATTCATTTATAAACTACACCAACGAGGACGGTAATTTAAGCAGCACACGAAATTACAACTTATTAGATTTCAAAAGTATTTGGCTTATAAATTACTCCTTATTGTTCTTTTCTATTTTGGCCGTAGCAAACATCAAGCTTATAAAAAACAGAACATTAGCCATTGCAAACTTTGTTATTAATAACATCCTTACATTTATATTCTTAATTGGAGGGTTATTAATCATCAGTACACTTAGAGAAAATTACGTTACACAATATCTGGGTGAACATTACAACATTGGCAGCTACTTTCTCTATATAAGATATATTTCATTAGCCTTTTTAGCATTTCTAGTATACACCGTCTACTGGTACACCAAACAAGACTATTTGAATTTAAAAATTAAGAATATGTTTCAAATATTCTTATACTTTATTACCCTATGGATACTAAGCAGTGAACTTTTGCATTGGATGGATCTTGCAGGAGCTTCAGGATTATATAAAATGAATTTAAGTATTCTCTGGGGAGCTTACTCTTTATTCATGGTAATTATCGGTATCTGGAAAAGAAAAAAACACATTCGTATCAGTGGAATTAGCCTATTTGGACTTACACTTGTAAAACTTTTCTTTTACGATATAGCCGATCTAGATACCATATCTAAAACTATTGTATTCGTCTCATTAGGATTGCTTTTATTATTAATTTCATTTTTATATAACAAATACACCAAACAGATTGAAAATGACCCAAAAGACTTATAAACTTTTATTTATCTTGTTTTTAGTGAGTTCAGGCCTCTTTGCTCAAATGAAAACATATCAATTCAAGCGAGAAATCAAGGATATTTCAGAGCAATGGCAGCGCATAGAACTACCTGAATCTCTATACGGGAAGACGAAAATGAATCTTGCTGATATTCGAATTTATGGTATTACGAAGAAGGATACTATAGAAGCTCCTTATGCCTTGAAAGCAACAAAGAGTATCGAAAAAATTGATGATGTGGCTTTTGAATTAATAAACGAAAGCCATACTGAAGACAACTATTTCTATACTTTTAAAATAGATAATGATTCTAAAATAAATGAAATATATTTAAATTTTGAACAACTAAATTTTGATTTCACTATTAAAGTAGAAGGCGGTCATAATGATAAGGAATGGTATACTATTAAAGAGGATTACCGAATTCTTTCCATAGAGAATGGGATAACTAGCTTTAATTTCACTACAGCTAAAATACCAACTTCTACCTATAGTTACTACAGAATAACAGCAAACACATCAGAAGATCCTGAATTAAAAAGCGCTAAAATTTTCGAAAACAATACCATCCCAGCGGAATACAACACATATGTTCCGTTAAAAACAGAAATTACAAAAAATCAGAAAACAAAAGAAAGCGTTGTTACTGTAGAACTAAAAAATGCAGTACCTCTAAGTCACATAAAAGTGAACATTCTGGATAATGTAAATTACTTAAGACCAATTCACATAAGTTATGTTAGCGATAGCATTAAAACCACTAAAGGCTGGCATTATGAATACCGAAGTTTAGCTTCTAGTATATTGAGCTCTATTAATAAGAATGAATTTGATTTTATCAGTACTCGAGTAAAAAAACTAAAAATCACCATTAGCAATCAAGACAACGAAGCTTTAAAGGTTGGTACTATTCAATTAAAAGGGTATAAGCATGAATTAATTGCTAGGTTTAACCAACCTGCTCAATACTTTTTGACTTACGGAAACCCAACAGCTTCTGAGCCAATTTATGACATTAATTTAATGGACAAAGTAGTTCCTAAAACTGCAAAAACTGCTGCATTAGGAAAAGAATTAAGTAGTGAAGCTAAAATACAAGAGCCCGAAGCCAAACCTTTATTCGAAGATAAAAAATGGCTTTGGGCTATTATGATTTTAATAATTTCTCTGATAGGATACTACACTATTAAAATGATTAAAAAGACCTAAACAGGTTCTCCGTACAAATCAAAATCTGCAGCTTCCGTGATATTTATATTCACAAAGTCGCCCACTTTTAAATAGAATTTAGAAGCATCAATAAGCACTTCATTATCTACGTCTGGAGAATCAAACTCGGTTCTACCAATAAAATGAGGTCCTTCTTTTCTATCAACAATACAACGAAGTGTCTGTCCCACTTTTTCTTGGTTTAACTCCCAAGAAATTTGGGATTGAATTTCCATAATTTGAGAAGCACGTTCTTGCTTTACATCTTCAGGAACATCGTCTACCAAAGTATAGGCATGTGTATTTTCTTCATGGCTATAGGTAAAACATCCTAAACGTTCAAAACGCATTTCTTCAACCCAGGCTTTCAAGGTCTGAAAATCTTCTTCTGTTTCTCCCGGATAACCAACAATTAAAGTAGTTCTAATAGCCATTTCAGGAACCAAAGCCCTAAAATCGTACAATAACTTTGTTGTTTTTTCTTTTGTAGTTCCCCTACGCATACTTTTCAAAATAGCATCTGAAATATGTTGTAGTGGAATATCTAAATAATTACAAATTTTCGGTTCTTTTTTCATCAACGCCAACACATCCATAGGAAAGCCCGTTGGAAATGCATAATGCAAACGAATCCATTCAATACCATCAACCTTTACTAGTGCCTCAAGAAGCTCTGCAAGATTTCTTTTCTTATAAATATCTAAGCCATAATACGTTAAATCTTGAGCAATTAAAATTAATTCTTTAACTCCGTTTGCTGCTAATTTCTCAGCTTCGATAACTAAATTTTCTATTGGTGTACTTTTATGCTTTCCACGCATAATAGGAATGGCACAGAAAGAACAAGGCCTATCACACCCTTCTGCAATTTTCAAATAGGCATAATTTTTAGGAGTAGTCGTTAATCGCTCACCTATTAATTCATGCTTATAATCTGCTCCTAATGCTTTTAATAAACCAGGCAACTCTGTAGTACCAAAATATTCATCTACATTCGGAATTTCCTTTTGTAAGTCTGGCTTATAACGCTCACTTAAACACCCCGTAACAAAAACTTTATCTACAATACCAGCTTCTTTTTTTTGTACGAATTCTAAAATTGTATTAACGCTTTCTTCTTTGGCATTTTTAATAAAGCCACAGGTATTTATCACTACAATATTTCCTTCTCCTTCATGTACAACGTCTTTTTTATTGGCTTTTAGTTGTCCCATTAAAATTTCCGAATCGTACACATTTTTAGAGCAACCTAATGTTACGACGTTAATTTTATTCTTCTTAAGTGTTTTTGTGCGCATAGCTTAAATTAAAGTGCAAAAATACAACAAGGAAAAAGATCAGACTTATTTATATTGATTTTTATTGATGCCGCACTATATTACCGTTTAAACATTCAAATCTCTATGATTGGTTCTAAAACTTTAGAGACCATATCCCTGAATAACTAAACTAGAATGGTAATAACCGAACCGCCATATTAGGTAATTTAAAAGAAACAAATAAAAAACCTAGTTACGCCACCCCAGCTACTAAGGACATCTAACACTACATTAACCCATAACGAAACATAAAAATAGACCTATCACTTTAGAGAAAAGTAATCAAAAAAGTACACGTAGTTCTCATTGAAAACCAGTTAATCATAAGAATAGGAAGCACCGGCACAGATAAAAATTTCTCCTAAGGCAATTTCAACAATGAGCTTTAGGCCAAAATAAATATTTTAATTATACCCCTTAGGCATCTTTCTAAACTTCGTTGCATTCTCAAAAGCAGCACCAAGTTGCAGCAATTTATCTTCCTCAAACTGTTTCGCTATAAACGTTAAACTTACTGGTTCTCCTGTAGCCCTGTAGCCCATTGGCACCGTTAGAGCCGGATATTTTGCAGCAGCCGAATAACCCGAATGATAATTATTGATACTTAAAATAGCATCTAAATTATCACGTTCTAACACGTCATCGAAGTACGCTCTACTTTTCTGTTCTAAATCAGCAATAATCAATTTTAAACTCGCAAGCGAAGTAGTATCAGCAACTATACCCTCGAATAATGCTTGACCATATGGAATTCTAGTTAGCGAATCTTTCTTATTAAACGCTATAACATCCTCAATTGAAGTTACTTCAACAAGATTTTTATTTTTTACGTTTTGCTCAATGTAGTTCGGCAAATCATTTTTCATATCAATATTTAAAATACTTAGAAACCCTGTTAATTCTAATTGCTTTGGACTAAAGAGAACTACTGTTGCCCCCAGAGTTTGTAAATGCAAAATAGTTGCGGCATAAATAGTATCTGATTCTATTAAATCCTTAAAAGCCCCAAAGCGCTTACCTTGTAAAGAAGTAGGCAAACTAACAGCCTCAATATAATTTTTAAAAGTATCTACTGATTTTATGTCTGAAAGATCTTTACCCGTCATTGCTGATAATAATATGGCATTATCAATCGTGTTTTTTGTCATAGGTCCGGGGGTATCTAAGGTACTAGAAATAGGAACAATTCCGCTTCTACTCAATAAACCAATAGTAGGCTTTAAACCCACTACAGAATTCTGACTAGAAGGAGAAAGTATAGATCCTGAGGTTTCTGTACCAACGGCAGCCACTGCATAATTTGCTGCAATCGAAGTACCACTTCCTGCACTAGAACCTCCTGTTTCAAAAATTTTACGCCCGTAAGGATTCAACGTTTGGCCACCTACAGCACTATAACCTACAGGACAACCTTCACATAAAAAATAAGCCCATTCACTCAAATTTACTTTACCTAATATTAAAGCTCCATTTTTCTTTAACCGTTCAACAATAAAAGCATCATCTGTTTCATTATCCATGAAAGCTATAGCACCCGCAGTAGTCTTCATACCATACGTGTCTATATTATCTTTTAGTAAAATTGGCATTCCATAAATTGGATGCCTACTTTCATCAGGATTTTCAGCAAGCGCTTCATCACATTTACGCGCTTGATCTAAAATAGCTTTATTTAATGCTAGGATTGTATTTAAAGTTGTTTCATTATTCAATTCATATTTATAAATACGATATAAATAAAAAAGCACAAGGTTTTCATAGCTTAAGTTTCCATCCTTAATATTTGCTTGTATTGTTAGAATATCTTGCTCTAATACAAAGGGCTTCCATTTTTCATAATCCAGCTCTGAAATTTTTGACACTTCATTATAAAGAGGAACAAACACATCGTTCTTATCTAAAACCTTAGATTGCACTAGCTTGTATTGCATTCGCGTATTCTCATGATTTGCATTCGCTACTATTTCCAATGAATCATTATAAGGGTGCCAAATTACCTGTGCTTCTTTGACACTACTTTTCTCCTTACAAGAGAACACCAATACCAATAAAAAAAGTACCGCAAGATTTTTCATATGTTTTTATTTATATTTTAAAAGTACCAAAAAGGTATTACAAAATTATCACAACCATTATATACAAAAAAAAATCTCTAAACATCAATGAATTGATTGTTTAGAGACTCCGCTTTGAAAGCGTAAGAATTCTTATTTATTACTAAAGAAAGAATCTACGAACTCATACTTATTAAAAACTTGAAGATCTTCAATACCCTCACCTACTCCAATATAACGTACTGGAATTTTAAATTGATCTGAAATACCAATTACCACTCCGCCTTTTGCTGTGCCATCTAATTTAGTGACCGCTAATGAAGTTACATTAGTAGCTTTCGTAAATTGTTTTGCTTGTTCAAAAGCGTTTTGCCCAGTAGATCCATCTAAAACCAAAAGCACATCGTTTGGTGTATCTGGAACAACTTTTTGCATAACTCTACTCACTTTTGAAAGCTCGTTCATTAAGTTTATTTTATTATGAAGTCTTCCGGCTGTATCAATAATAACAACATCAGCATCACTTTTTACTGCAGAACTCAATGTATCAAAAGCCACAGAAGCTGGATCACTTCCCATCTGCTGCTTAATTATAGGAACACCTACTCTATCTGCCCATATTTGTAATTGATCTATAGCGGCAGCTCTAAAAGTATCACCCGCACCCAAGACAACTTTATACCCTTGCTTCTTAAATTGATACGCTAATTTTCCTATAGTTGTTGTTTTACCAACTCCATTGACACCAACCACCATAATTACATAAGGTTTTTTGTCTTTAGGAATTGTAAACTCTACATCTTCTCCAGAGTTTGTTTCGGATAATAAACGCGCTATTTCCTCTCTTAAAATTTCATTAAGCTCATCTGTACCAACATATTTATCCTTAGCAACTCTCGCCTCTATTCCTTTAATAATTTTTAAGGTAGTATTTACACCCACATCAGAAGCAACCAAAACCTCTTCCAAATTATCTAAAACATCATCATCTACTTTAGATTTACCTGCTACAGCCTTACCTAATTTTCCAAAAAATGAAGTTTTGGATTTCTCAAGACCTTTATCAAGTGTTTCTTTCTTCTTAGAAGAAAATATCTTTTTAAATAAACTCATAGTGTTAAAAATTCGTTGTATCAAATATATGAAACATACTTGATTAATACTTAAACAAAATAATGGAAAGACGGTTCATGTTTATTGGATTTACCGGGAGATTAAAGCTTTAAACAATCCACACTATTTCAGGTATAAAAACAAAAAAGCCACTCTCGTTATGAAAGTAGCTTTTATCAATATAAAATTGAAATGTCTTATTTTTTACTCAACCAAGCACCAACTTCTTCAGGTGCCATAACTGACTCTGTAAATGTATAAGCACCTGATTTAGGTGACTTAATCATTTTTATAGCCTTAGTCAATCTTTTAGAACTGGTTTGTAAACTTGCTACCGTTTTCTTTGCCATGATTTATAATTTTTATCATTCCCGTATGGACGGAAAATTACTTAATTTCTTTATGAACAGTCATTTTCTTTAGAACTGGATTGAATTTCTTAAGTTCAATTCTATCAGGAGTGTTCTTCTTATTTTTTGTTGTAATGTATCTTGAAGTACCAGGTTGTCCTGATTCTTTATGCTCTGTACATTCCAAAATCACTTGGATTCTATTACCTTTCTTAGCCATTATACTAGATTATTTTTTCGGATTACTTAGTTAATCCATTTGCTTTAGCTTCTTTCAATACTGCACTAATACCTTTCTTATTGATAGATTTTAATGCACGCGCAGATACCTTCAAAGTAACCCAACGGTCTTCTTCTTCAATATAGAAACGCTTTTTGGAAAGATTTACATTAAATCTTCTTCTTGTCTTATTAATGGAAAACGATACGTTGTTTCCAAACATAGCTCTCTTTCCGGTAATTTCGCAAACTTTTGACATATCGCTAGGGTTTGTGTTATTTTTAAACAGGCTGCAAATTTATATCTTTTTTATCGGACGTACAAAATTCTTTTTTAATATTTTGAAATTTCTTTTTTCAACATCTCAAGTGCCTTATTTACAGACTTTTGCACAACCCTTTCTCGCTGACTCCCCATCATAAACTTCTCAGAATGGACTCCTTTTGGTGTTGCAATTGCAATATAGACGGTTCCAACCTCCTTATTAGAGTCTCCTTTTGATGGTCCTGCGTTACCTGTAGTCGAAATTGAGAAGTCCGTTTTTAACAACTCTCGAACATTAGACGCCATCGCTTCTGCAACCTGAGCACTCACCACTGTATGCGCTTTAATTAAGTCCTTTGAGACTTTCAAAACATTAATTTTAACTTCCGTAGCATAACTCACTACACTTCCTTTAAAATAAGCTGACGCGCCCGGCATTGCCGTTATTTGTTCCGCTATAGTTCCTCCTGTAAAACTTTCTGCGGTAGACAATGTCCTATTTTTTGATGTCAGTAGCTTAGCTATTACTGCTTCAATAGTTTCATCATCTTCTTCACCGTAAATTACATCAGCAATTAAATCATATAATTTTCTAGCCTCTACCGCTATTGTTTCCTCCACTATTTCTTTTACAGGTCCTTTACTACTTAATCGTAGCCGCACTTTTCCCAAACTTGGCAAATAAGCTAATTTTACACTAGAAGGCAGTGCATTCTCCCAATCAGAAATACGATCAGCCAAAGCGCTTTCGCCAATGCCGTACGTATTTACTGTTCTATGAAGGATAAATGGCCTATTGAATTCTTTTTGAATTTTCGGGATTACCTCATCCTGAATTAAATATTTCATCTCAAAAGGTACTCCAGGAAGAGAAACAAAGACAGTATTATTTTTTGTCATCCACATACCAGGCGCAGTGCCATTAGCATTATGTAAGACTGTTGCCTTAGACGGCACAAGTGCCTGATCTATGTTTACTTGCAAAAGAGGAGACGTAGAAATATATTTCTTGAACAATTCTTTAACATGATCTAAAACCATATCATTTTGCACCAAGTGATCATCAAAATATTCACAAAGTGTATGTTTAGTAATATCATCTTTAGTAGGCCCTAAACCTCCCGTAATTATAACAATATCAACTCTGGATTCAGCGTCAGCTAAAGCCTGTAGAATTTGATTTTTATCATCCTGAATAGAAGTGATTTGATATACAGATACTCCTATTTTATTAAATTCTTTACCAATGTATGCTGAATTTGTATCTACAATCTGACCGATAAGAATTTCATCACCAATGGTAATTATCTCTGCATTCATTTAAAGATTGAAGTCTTTTTTAAGTTCAGAAATTACTTGATGGATATCTTTTTTTAACATAGGAAATTTTTGATCCAATGTTAAATCCTCAGCTCCAATCTTACCTATATTCTCTATTTCTAGGGATGCTGCGCGCGCTTGTTCCATTCCTAGCAAATCTACATTAGGCTTAATCTTATGCGCTAATTGATAGATATTGGAATAATCTTTTTGACCTATAGCCATTTCTAACTGCTCCAAATCCACAGGAACTTCGTCGAGAAAAGCAGAAACAACGGATTGGATAAAATCCTCATCACCATCTGCCAACTCTTTAATTTTATCCAAACTATAAATCATTTGTTTATTTAATATTTACATTAAACATTTCTATACTTTCTAACCTCCCTGAAAGGTAATCATTAGTTTTAACACTACCAACACCTGCTGGTGTACCCGTGAAGATGACATCTCCCTTTTTTAAGGTGAAAAAAGTACTTACATACGCTATTAATTCATCTATCTTCCAGAGCATCAAGTTGGTATTTCCATCCTGAACCACCTCATCATTTTTCAATAATTGAAAACCTAAATTATCAATATTTTCAAATTTCTCTTTAGCAATCCAGTTTCCGATAACAGCAGCACCATCAAAACCTTTTGCCTTCTCCCAAGGCAATCCTTTTTCTTTTAACGCCTGTTGCACATCTCTAGCTGTAAAATCTATCCCCAAACCTATCTCATCATAGTAATTAGACGCAAATTTCTCTAAAATATGCTTACCTACTTTCTTTATTTTAACCAAAACCTCTACCTCGTAATGAATATCTTTAGAGAATTCAGGGATATAAAAATCTTGCTCCTTAGGCAAAACAGAAGAGTCTGGCTTAATGAAAACCACAGGATCTAGAGGCTTTTCATTTTGCAACTCAGCGATATGAGCTGCATAATTTCTTCCAATACAAATTATTTTCATACAAGAACTTTTTTAATTTATTTTTTTGACAATTTTAAACTCACTGCGGGTATAAGACTTCCTGTTTCATTTTTAGATTTCACTACAAAATCTGTCCATTCCCCCATTCCATAAACCATAACTTTAAAGTTCTGATTTTTATTATACACACCACCAAAAGTGGGCGCAAACCTATCTTCTACTACTAATTTATTAGTGATACTGTGTTTGCCAGAGTTCTTATACCAATTGCTTGGTACAAACAACCACTCTAAACCTATATAAACACCCTCTCTAGGCATTTTTATCTGAAGCCCTGATAAGTCTAATGAAACGTAATCCTTATTTACTTCTGTCTCTAAAACAAAACTTTTTCTCAGCAAATCTTTGGTTGGTTTCCTCGTCTCCTTATCCACATCATAAACCCTTACTCTAAATTTTGATGCTTTTCTTTTAAAGGCAGAATTATTCTGAAAAAATATGGTGACTTTATCTAGGTATTTTTTTTGCTGTCCTATATTAGGATAATACAAGGCCAATACCCACGGAGTTGATGATGATGAAAATCCGCTTTTCATACTATAACTACCAATAGGATTTAATACATCTGAATTCCCTAAGGTTTCCGAAACAACAACCTCATTTAGCTCAAAAGATTCCGGAACCAAATTAAAACGTTTAGCTTTAAATATAGCCGCAGCAGCAACAATAGTATCTTTATACCCTAAGGAAGAAATATGAAGTTGCTTCTCTAAGAAAGAAGAAGGTAGATTCATAAAAAAATGCCCTTCCTCATCTGAGGAAGTCCCCTTTAGCGTATTCAGAAAACTTAAATTCACAAATGGGATTGTTTCTTCTGTTTTGCTATCATAAACAACACCTTCAAAAAAAATGTCTTGCGCCGTAAGCACATTTAATCCCAAAATAAATAATAAAAAAAAGCGTAACATTAGCCTAGTTTATTATTCAGTTTACTCAATTTAATTTGAGTCAATATTTTTTTAGTGTATAATGGAAAATCCGCATTTAAGATCCAACTAAAATATCCTGGCTCTTTAGCCAACACATCATGAACCTTTTTACCTTTATGTTTCCCAAATGAAAATACTTCTTCTTCATCTTCATCTAAAATTATAAACCCTGCAAAATCTACCGTTCTTTTATGTGACGAAAATTCTGCTAACATTTTCATATTATTCTCTAATTCAGGATACCGATCTAATTGAGACAATAAAACTTCATAGGTAGCATTGGTATCTGCCGCAGCACTATGCGCATCTATCAAATCTTTATCACAATAAAATTTATAAGCCGCACCAAGAGTTCTCTTTTCCATCTTATGAAAGATAGTCTGTACATCTACTGCAACTCTATTTTTCATATCAAAATCTATCTCAGATCTCAGCATTTCTTCTGCTAACAATGGAATATCAAACCGATCAGAATTAAAACCTCCTAAATCGCTATCCTTAATCATGTTATAAATATCCTTAGATAACTCTTTAAAAGTAGGCTCATTAGCTACTTTTTCATTCGTAATACCATGAACAGCTATCACCTCATCAGGTATCACCATTTCTGGATTTACCAACCAAGTTTTACTTTCTTTATTTCCGTTAGGATGAATTTTAAGAATTGCTATTTCTACGACCCGATCTTTTGCCACATTGATACCCGTTGTTTCTAAATCGAAAAAACAAATAGGACGTGTTAATTTTAATTGCATTTTTAAAGAATTTATTCAAAGATAGTTTATTCAACATTTAAGAAAAAACTAGCCTTAGTTAAATGTATTGATAACAAAAAAGCTTCCAAAAAGGAAGCTTTTTTAGGTATAATTTACTGTAATTAAATCTCTCTATTAACATCCCAAGCCTCTAAGAAATCTGCTACCGCTTTCACAAACATACCCCCTAACGCACCATTTACAACCCTATGATCATAACTATGAGATAAAAACATCTTACTTCTAATTCCTATAAAATCTCCTTCAGGAGTTTCTATAACAGAAGGTACTTTACGTATAGCTCCTAACGCAAGAATACCTACTTGCGGTTGGTTTATAATTGGCGTACCAAAGACACTCCCAAATGTACCAACATTAGTTACCGTATACGTACCCTCCTTTATTTCGTCTGGCTTTAGTTTATTATTTCTACTTCTAGTTGCCAAATCATTAACTGCTTTCGCCATACCTACAAGGTTTAACTGGTCTGCATTTTTAATTACAGGAACAATTAAATTACCATCTGGCAAAGCTGCTGCCATACCTATGTTTATATTTTTCTTCTTAACGACTGTATCGCCATCTAAAGAAATGTTCATCATAGGATATTTCTTTAAAGCAAAAGCTACAGCCTCCATAAAGATTGGAGTGAAAGTAAGCTTCTCTCCTTCTCTTTTCTCAAAGCTGATTTTATTCTTATTTCTCCAATTAACTACATTGGTAACATCTACTTCTATAAAACTTTGCACATGTGCTGATGTAGAAATACTATCTCGCATATACTGAGCAATAAGTTTCCCCATTCTACTCATCGGGATTACCTCATCACCATTCGCCATTTTTGCATTTGAAGCAACTTCACTAGCAACAACCTCTTTCTTAACTGGAGCAGATGATGCTACATTAGGAGTAACTGGCGAAGCCTCTTGAGCTGAAGCAACCTGCTTCCCTGATTTGCCATTTTCTACGTATTCAAGAATGTCATTTTTAGTAACTCTACCTTCTTTGCCTGTTCCCGCTATTTGATCTAATTCTGCAACAGAAACCCCCTCTTCTTTAGCTATATTTTTTACTAAAGGAGAATAGAAACGATCTGTACCACTATAATCTGCAACTGGCGCACTAACCACATCTTTTACACTTTCAATTTCCTGCTCAATTGCAGCTGCTGCAACAGGCTTACTATCCTCTACAGCAACAGTGTCTGAAGAACCGTCTTGAATTTCGATTATTGCAACCGTTTGACCTACCGATATAATATCATCGATGTTAAAAAGTTTTTCAACCAAAACACCTTCAACCTCACTAGGCACTTCCGAATCTACCTTATCTGTAGCAATTTCAAAAACAGCTTCATCCATTTCAATAGTATCACCTACTTCTTTCAACCAAGTAGTCAGTGTTGCTTCTGCAACACTCTCTCCCATTTGTGGTAATTTTAATTCAAACTTTGACATATCATCAATTAATATACTTATTCAGAATAATTTTTTGCGAAAATAATAAAAATATCGTCTTTTACTTAAATTTAGTACAACTATTTTATTTATGCTTTCATAGAATTTTCGAATGGAATTCGGTTTAAAATACTACGTCCTAAGGTAATTTCATCTGCATATTCAAGCTCATCACCTACAGCAATCCCTCTTGCAATGGTTGATGTTTTTACTGTTACACCTTCCAATTGCTTAAAGATATAAAAGTTAGTTGTATCTCCTTCCATAGTAGAACTTAATGCAAAGATAAGCTCACTCACACCTCCCTTTTTTACTTTTTCAACAAGCGAAACTATGGTTAGATCTTGCGGGCCTACGCATTCCATCGGAGAGATCTTACCTCCCAGCACATGATACAACCCCCTAAACTGGCCTGTGTTTTCTATCGCCATTACATCTCTAATATCTTCTACCACACAAATTATAGCAGCATCTCTCTTAGAATTTGCACAAATTTCACAAAGTGCTACGTCAGATATATTATGACAATTAGAGCAAAATTTAATTTGACTCCTTAATTTCCCTAAAGCACTTGTTAAATGAGATGTTTGCTCTTCTGGTTGTTTTAGCAAATGCAAAGCCAAACGCAATGCTGTACGTTTTCCAATTCCAGGCAATTGCGAAATTTCATAGACTGCATTTTCTAAAAGTTTTGACGAAAATTCCATAGCCACAAAATTACGACTTTATCGGTTTTATTTCTTTATTCTTCATGAGAATTTAAAATTGATTTGTAGCGAGCAAAACTAGTGTACAAGCCACTTCTACTTCAATATTACTATTTTTAAGTAACGCATAGAAATTGGGGTTTTCTGTCCCTGGATTAAAAATGACCCGTTTAGGATTTAAATCTATTATCTTTTGATAATACGCTTCCTGAAATTTTGGGTTTAAATATAAAGTAACCGTGTGTATATTTTGAAAATCGTCAAAATTAGTCTTAATTTGCACTCCGTAAAGAATACCTTCTTTTAAGCCAAAAGCTTCTGTTTTAATAGATTTTTCTGTCAGCTTTTTTATAGCTACATTACTATATCTACTTGATTTTAATGAAGCGCCTATTACAAGTGTTTTTTGCATTTTACCGAAAATGATGTTAAAAATTGTTAATTAAAGTAATTATCATATGAATTTTGCGTCTATTAGTAAACTAAAGATATTATGAATTTGTCGTTAATGCTGTATTTTTATAGTTAATGGTTAGTGTTTAGTGCACATTATCGATAATAGAAACCCTCATGTAAATGAGGGTTTTGTTTTTTATATACCTCTGCATCCTAATACTCCCCCTTTCGAGTACAAAAATTACACTACAAGATTAACTTAATTAAACTTTAGATTTTAACCTCAAAACTGAGGAATATTCTTCTATCCCTTTCAGATACGTTAAAAACTGTTAAAATTAAATTACTGTGTAACAATAGTTCTTTAATGTCGTCCTGTAGCTAGAAATTCATCATCAATCAATCAATCAAATCAATTACTAAAACGAACATTCATGAAAAAAGCAATCGTATGTATTGCACTGCTCATCAACAGTGCATTATTCGCAAACACGGAACCCTCTAATACCGATGTTGTATTAGGTACCATCACGGGTACCATTTTAGACCAATCTTTACAAGAACCTATAGCATTTGCTGCTATTGTTATTAAATCTGAAGATAAGTCTACTATTATTACTGGAGGTATTACAGAAGAGAACGGAACTTTTGAAATAAAAAATATTCCCGAAGGAACACTTACCTTTTTAGTTCAATTCATAGGGTACAAAACATACTCAAAGCTAGTTACTATTGATAAGAACCACCGAAAAATAGCCTTAGGAACTATTTATCTTGAAGATCAAACTCAAGAATTATCGGGAGTAGAAGTGGTCGCAGAACGGACAACCATTGAACAAAAAATAGATCGGAAAGTAATTAATGTCGGTAAAGATCTGACCACCACAGGTGCATCTGCATCAGACATTATGAATAATATTCCTTCTGTAAACATAGACCAACAGACAGGTGAACTTTCTATGCGTGGCAATTCTAATGTAAGAGTTATGGTAGACGGAAAATTATCTAATGTTCCCGTTGCTCAATTGCTAAAGCAAATTCCGTCTAGCGCTATAAAATCTATTGAACTAATTACCAATCCTTCTGCGAAATATAATCCTGAAGGCATGAGCGGTATCATCAATATCATACTTCATAAGAATGCCAATAATGGGTTTAACGGGACGATTAGCACAGGACTCACGGTCGGCGAAGAGGCTAAATTTAATAGTGCTATTGACTTAAATTACCGTTCAGGAAAAATTAATATTTATGGAAACTATGGAAATAATATTGGTAAATATGTAAATAACGGAAGCCTATACAGGCTTGATGACAATTCAGAACAACTTTTTAGTTTTCTAAATAACAACAAATCACACTTATACAAAGTAGGCGTTGATTTTTATTTAAATGATTACCATACCATTTCATTTTTCACCAATCAGAATTCTTTTGACGGTAAGGGAAAGGGAGATACCGATATTTTATATTATAACGATGCCAACAGAAATTCAAATCAAATCTTTGATAATTTTCAAGACAACCTTAGTGAACAATATAATTTTGATTACAAACTAAAGTTTAAGAAAGAAGGACACAATATTGAGCTAGAAATTGATTACAACAAATTTAACCAAGACGAAGATGCTTTATTTTCTTCTTCCGGGAATAGCGTTTTCCCTAATTATGTTGATATGGTAGACACCAATCGCAAACAGACCATCGTTAATCTTGATTATGTAAACCCCTTAGATTCTATTTCTAAACTAGAATTAGGTGTAGAATCTAGAAATTTTGAAACCAATGTAGATTATACCTCTACAGGATTATCTTTTAATGAAACGGGGAATTTAATTCCAACACCAGATACTGATTTTGTATACGGAATGGATATCTATTCTGCCTATGCCACTTTTGGTCAGAACTATAAGAAATGGTCCTATCAAGCTGGCTTGCGTGTAGAAAATGTGGAAGTAAAAGCAGATACGAATAACATTCGTACTTTTTCTGATCAATACACCCAACTCTACCCTTCTGCCTATATAACCTATTCTCCCAATGATAAAAATCAGTTTCAACTAAGTCTTAGTCGTCGAGTAGACAGACCTGGATTGCAACAAGTAAATCCTATAAGAGAATGGTCTACTCCCTTAATATCTTCTTTTGGAAACCAAAATCTTGTGCCTCAGTTTACCAATTCTTATGAAGTAAACTATACCAAACGTTTAGAAAAAGGAAGTATCACTACGGGTATTTTTTACCGTCAGATCAAAGATGAAATAAACAGAGCTGTCTATGTAGATCGCTTAGACTTAAACAAACTTATTTTAACCTATGATAATTTTGATAATACCACAGCCTATGGAATGGAAGTATCTTTAAACTACAAACCATTAACCTGGTGGAGCATCAATGGTAGTTTTGATCTTTTCTCACAAACGCAACGAGGCATAACAGAGACTCTACCCACAGAAGATCCTAATACCACTGTAGATGATATTGCTATAGAAGAAGTGGAAGTAGAAAATACGGCTTGGAATTTTAGAATGAATAACAGCCTAAAAGCTACTAAAAACTTAAGCTTCCAGGTCTTTGGATTCTATCGTGGTGCAAATAAAAACATACAGTTTGACGTGAAGTCTATGTATTTTATAAATACAGGTGCTCGCTACAGTTTCGCAGAAGGAAAAGGAACCTTAAGTCTAAATTTTAACGATGTATTTAATACGATGCGTTTTGCCTTTGATAGCACAAGACCTTATGCATCAACAGGACAATTTAATTGGGAAAGCAGAACTGTATATGCAGGTTTATCTTATATGTTTGGTAGCGGCAAAAATAAAGCGAGCAAACGAAAAAATAGAGATAATAACACCAAAGAAGGCGGCGGCGGAATTTTATAAAACAAATACTCCTTTCTTTTAAAAGAGTTTCTAGTTGAGTCGTCCTAAAATAGGTTGACAGTTTTTAAATAATTAATATTAAACCAGAGAAGCTAGCTTCTCTGGTTTTTTGTTATGTACAAAGTTAGGTGTTTTATATTTTAGACTCAAGTGTGGTCTTTTGTTGTTATACGTTTTTATTGATTCTGCTATAAGCTTTTTCAACTCTTTGCCAGTGTTACATTTATAGATTAGGAATTCCCCTTTCAATATGCCGTTGATTCGTTCTGCCAATGCATTTTGGTAGCAATCATAACCATCTGTCATTGACGGAGTCATATTGCTTAGCCTTAGTTCTTTTTGGTATATGCCGGAGCAATACTGCAATCCTCTATCGGAATGATGAATTAGATCTTTACTTGTCAATCTATTGTTTTTAGCCATTCTTACTGCTTTTACCACATTTTCGGCACTCATATCATCACTAAGGTGATATCCCATTATTTTTCTACTATAGGCATCGGTTACCAAGGATAGATAATGTGTCCGCTCTCTACTTTTGATATATGTAATGTCACTGACGAAGAACTCTTCTGGTCTGGAAACTTTGATTTCTTTCATCAGATTAGGATGTTTTCTAAGCCAATGTTTAGAGTTTGTTGTCTTGGTGTAATTCTTCCTTGGCCTTATCAGCATCGATTCCGAGCGCAAATATCCAAACAGGGCATCTCTTCCTATTTTTAAATTGTGCTTTGCGAATTCTTCCTTTAACAGGTAATACAGCTTTCGTGTACCGAGCCGGGGCATATCCTTGCGAACACCTTCAACCAAGTTCTTTACTTTTATAAACTCCTGTTCTCTTTTTATAATCCGTTTTTCTGCTTGATAGACCGCTTGTCTACTTACCCCAAACAATCGACAACAACGAGATAAACTTAATCGTTGTTCTTGTCGGATGCGCTGGATTGATTGGGCGAATGCTTTTTTCTGATAGCGGTACCATACTGTTTATCGGAGATGTCAATCATAGTATTGAGAATTTTGTTCCTGAGTTTTTCATCGGAAAGCTCTCTCTCCAAGCGTTTGATTTTTTGGGCAGGTGTTTCTTTTGATTTTGGCATTTGATGGCGTATTGGTTTAGTCCAATCTAATGTACCATGTTTTCTCAACCAAACCAAAACAGTACTTCTACCTTGAATACCATAAGCCTTTTGCGCCTGCTTATAAGTCATTTCGCCTTTTTCAACCTGATGGACAACACTTAATTTAAAGCCCAAATTATAATCGCGTTGGGTACGCTTGTCTACCGTAATAATTGAATGTTTCATAAATAAGTCGATTTTGTGTCAACTTATTTCAGGACGGGACAAGTTAAATAAAAAAGCCTCAACAATTATGTTGGGGCTTTCTTAAATTATAATTTTATAGATTTTTACCAGCGGATAATAACACTACCCCATGTAAAGCCACTACCAAAAGCAGCTAATACGACTAAATCTCCTTCTTTAACTTTACCTTGCTCCCAAGCTTCTGTTAAAGCAATTGGAATAGACGCTGCTGTAGTATTCCCGTAGTTCATAATATTATTAAAAACCTGATCGTCTGACAATTGGAATTTCTTCTGTATAAACTGAGAAATTCTTAAATTAGCCTGATGTGGTACTAATAAATCAATATCGGTTGCTGCTAATTTATTAGCTTCTAAACCTTCTATAATAACTTCACTAAAACGAACCACTGCATTTTTAAATACAAATTGGCCATTCATGTGAGGAAAATAAGATTCGTCGTTAGGATCATTATCTGCAATGATATCTGTAACCCATCTTTTTCCCATTCCTGGAGCTATCAAAGATAATTCCTCTGCATGTTGCCCTTCAGAATGCAAATGTGTAGATAGGATTCCTTTACTGTTATCTTCTTCCCTTGATAAAACCGCAGCTCCTGCTCCGTCACCAAAAATTACAGAAACACCTCTACCACGTGTAGACATATCTAAACCATGAGAATGCAATTCTGATCCAATAACTAAAACATTCTTATACATGCCTGTTTTAATATACTGATCGGCAACAGAAATAGCGTAAACAAAACCAGAACATTGATTTCTTACATCTAAGGCTCCTACTGTTTTAATACCTAAATCTCGTTGTACTAAGACACCTGGGCCAGGAAAATAATAATCTGGACTTAAGGTCGCAAATACAATAAAATCAATATCATCTTTATCTATACCTGCTCTTTCAATAGCGATTTTAGCAGCTTTAACCCCCATTGTAGTGGTGGTATCGCCATCGCCTTTTATAACATGACGTCTTTCTTTAATACCTGTTCTTTCTTGAATCCACGCATCATTAGTATCCATGACCTTTGATAAATCATCATTAGTCACAACGTTTTCAGGAACGTAATGTCCTAAGCCTATAATTTTCGAATTATACATACAGTTTAGTTATCTGATCTGTTTATTATACATTTATTTAAGTTACGAATTAAATAAACAAGAACGCAATTTAAGGATTATTCTACAATGTTGTAAAATCATTCGGTAATTATACTTTTAGTTTGTATCCTAACAAATTAAAAGTCAGAAATATGTTGTTATACTTCTGTCTTTCTGCTCAATTCTTTAAGCTATTTTTTAATCTAAATACTGTCTAAAATTATTCACCTCAACCTTAGCTTTTAAATCGTGAAGTAAATTAAAGAGTCCGAAGAACGTTCTATTCATGTATAAGAAATGCTTTGAACCTCTATTGCCATTCATTTTTCTAATCTGATCATCTTTAGAATACCGCTGACTCAAATCAGCTATTTGAAGCCAAAAATCATCAGAACCAAAATCGAAAGTATCTCCATTAAAAGGCGATGTAAACAACAGTAACATCTCTTTAAATAAGGCTTTGAAAAATGTAATTTCTTCTTCAGAATCTGTAGGGGTCAGAATCTCCAATTCGTACAGTTTTTCCATAAAGTGCGAATCGTTTTCAATAACCTCTTTCTTTGCAAGTTCAAAATAAGGAATATAGAACTCATCTGGCACTTCTTTAATGCAACCAAAATCTATAGCAATAAGTGTATTGCTCTTACTTACTAGAAAGTTTCCTGGATGCGGGTCCGCATGAACCTTTCTAAGTCCATGAATTTGGAACATATAGAAATCCCATAAAGCCTGCCCCAATTTATTTCCTTCTGCAGCAGTAAAACTTGTTTTAGCAAATTCACTTAAATGCAAACCATTCATCCAATCCATGGTAATGATTCGTTCACTAGACAAGTCTGGATAATATTCCGGAAATTCCATATTCGGAATTACAGCGCATGCTTTTGTAATTTCCTGACTCTGTCTCATTTCAAGAATATAATTGGTCTCTTCTACCAGTTTATTCTCTACTTCTTTAAAATATTTATCTGAATCTTTACCTTTTAAGTTGAACATGCGTATAGCTATAGGTTTAACAATAGCCAAATCACTAGATATACTTTCTGACACTCCTGGGTACTGAATTTTTACTGCCAAGGTTTTTCCATCTTTGGTAGCCTTATGCACTTGACCTATACTCGCTGCATTTATAGAATCTTTATCAAAAGTATCATAAACCTCTTCTGGATATTTTCCTAAATATTTTTTAAACGTTTTACGCACTAAAGGTGCAGATAGTGGCGGAACAGAAAATTGTGATAGTGAAAATTTCTCTACATAAGCACTTGGTAGAATATTTTTCTCCATGCTTAACATTTGAGCCACTTTAAGCGCGCTACCCTTTAAACTTTTGAGTCCGTCATAAATATCACCCGCATTATCCTCATTCAATTCATCTTTTGACAGCTCAGGATTTACTAACTTTTTGCTGTAATATTTTACATAGTTACCACCAATCTTAACGCCTGTTTTCACAAGCTTTCCTGCTCTTTCTATCTTACCTGTTGGAATTTTATCTAATGTTTTCATAAAGTACTTTTAGTTAAAAGTGTTCAAAACAGTATGTGGTGGTTAGGTTTAAAAATAAGAGTTAAGCAAATTTTTCCTTATACAAGAATTTGCCAAAATCTATGATACTCTCTAAAGGAGTATTTTCAAAAACATCAAAAATTGTTTTTACAGATTTTTCAATAGCTAAATCCGTTTTCTCAAACCCTGCACTGGTATCTTCCATCCAAAATTTAAGCAAGAATAAAAATTGCACCCAAGTACCCTCAGCATATAATTGTGGACTTTTCTTTGTGATTTTGAACGATTTATCTGCATTAGCATCTTGTACTAGTTCTGATGCAAATATTTTTATATTAGAACGTAAGCCTTTTAACTGGCTTAAGTTCTTTAACATGCTATCATGTTCTCTTAATGCAAAAAGAACATAACTCCTATTCATGGTAAGTAATTCAAACATAGAGAAAAAGAAAGTGAGCATTTTATCTTGATTAGAAAATGACTCGTAATCCTCGTTTTTAGCCATAACGCCCACAGTATTGGTGTAGAACTTTTCCCATATGGCCGCTTGTAGCCCTTCTACTGATCCAAAGAAGTTATAAAACTCTTCTTCTTTGATAGCATTTGACTTACAAAACTTATAAATAGATTTAGGTACAGTTTCATGTTCTAAGACATAATCCATGTACATTCCTATTATTTGATCTTCTGTAATTTTTTTTGTTTCTGATTTTTTAGCCATGACGTTTATAGTTTAAGAGTGACAAAGCAATTTACTATTGGTACAAAAAAACGTATCTCCTAGAAGACGGAAATACGTTTTTAAACAACCTAACCAATAATGGTAATCGATTAAAAAACTAAATTCTTTTTCATAGCAATTAATCTTCCTCGATTACACTTCAAAGATACAAAAATGTTTAACTATTTTAAAAATTAATTAAACAAAATTTTTGTTAATCTTTTAGATGACTTTAAAAAGATGCAAATCACCTCACTTATTTAGTCGAATAAGTAGACAGGAACTAACAATTTTACTGAAAAAAATAAAAAAAGTGCCAGTTTGTCATTTTCTGTCAGATTGGTATTTTTTTTGACTGTTAAGAATCATATTAATAATTATAAATTTTAATTTACATATGGCGACAGGTAAGATTAATGTGTCCGTTGATAATATATTTCCTTTAATAAAGAAATTTCTTTACAGCGATCACGAAATATTTTTAAGAGAGTTGATTTCTAATGCGACAGATGCAACTTTAAAATTAAAGCATTTGACTTCTATTGGTGAAGCATCTGTAGAATATGGTAATCCAATTATCGAGGTAAAAGTTGATAAAGAAGGAAAGAAAATCCATATTATCGATCAAGGTTTGGGAATGACCGAGGACGAAGTAAAAAAGTACATTAATGAAGTAGCTTTTTCTGGTGCAGAAGAATTCTTAGACAAGTATAAAGACAGTGCAAAAGATTCTGGAATTATAGGTCACTTTGGTTTAGGATTTTACTCTGCCTTTATGGTAGCTAGTAAAGTAGAGATTATCACTAAGAGTTTTAAAGATGAGCCAGCAGTTCATTGGTCTTGTGATGGTTCTCCTAATTTTGATTTAGAACCTTCCGACAAAACAGATAGAGGTACTGAAATTGTACTTCATGTAGCTGATGATTCTACTGAGTTTTTAGAAGACAATAGAATTAGTGAGCTTTTATCAAAGTATAACAAGTTTATGCCAGTTCCAATAAAATTTGGAACTAGAACTGAAACATTACCAAAACCAGAAGGTGCTAAAGAAGAAGATGAAGCTCCTACAGAAGAGGTAGATAATATCATAAACAATCCTACTCCTGCTTGGACAAAACAACCAGCAGATTTAGAGACTAAAGATTACCAAGAGTTCTATAGAGAATTGTATCCAATGCAATTTGAGGAGCCTTTATTTCATATTCACTTAAATGTGGATTATCCTTTTCATTTAACTGGTATTTTATACTTCCCTAGGTTAACGAATGACTTAAATAGTCAGAAAGATAAAATTCAGTTATATCAGAATCAGGTGTATGTAACAGATAATGTTGAAGGTATTGTGCCTGAGTTTTTAATGATGCTTCGTGGTGTTGTAGACTCTCCAGATATTCCTTTAAACGTTTCTCGTTCTTACTTACAATCTGATGGTGCTGTAAAGAAAATATCATCTTATATTACTAGAAAAGTAGCTGATAAACTTTCTTCTTTATTTAAAGATAACAGAGAAGATTTTGAAGCAAAATGGAATGACATTAAAATAGTCATAGAATACGGTATGCTTTCTGAAGATAAATTCTTTGAAAAAGCAGATAAGTTTGCACTTTACCCAACGGTAGATGGTAAGTTCTTTACGTTTGACGAGTTGCAAGAGAAGTTAAAAGCAAACCAAACAGATAAGGATGGTAAGTTAGTTATTCTTTACGCTTCAGATAAAGAAGCGCAACACAGTTATATTGAAACTGCAAAAGACAAAGGATACGAGGTGTTACTTTTAGATTCTCCTATTATTTCGCACTTGATGCAAAAACTAGAGACTTCTAAAGAAAATATTTCTTTTACGCGTGTAGATTCTGATCATATTGAAAACTTAATCAAGAAAGATGAAGCGCAAATCTCTAAACTTTCTGACGAAGAAAAAGAAACACTTAAAAAGGTTTTAGAAGAAACAATAGCGAATAAATCATATACGATTCAGTTAGAAGCTATGGATAGTGCTGCTTCTCCTTTTATCATTACGGAGCCTGAGTTTATGCGTCGTATGAAAGAGATGCAACAAACTGGCGGTGGCGGAATGTTCGGAATGGGGAATATGCCAGAAATGTATAACCTTACAGTGAACACAAACAGCGAGTTGGTATCTGAAATTTTAACTACAAAAACAGCTAAGAAAAAAGAACGATTAATTAATCAATCTTTAGATTTAGCACGTTTATCTAAAGGACTACTAAAAGGTGAAGAACTTACAAACTTTATCAAGCGTAGTTACGAGATGGTGAAATAATAATTACCAACCGTTATTGGTTGATTATAGGAACATGATAAAAGCCGCTTCATTTATTTGAAGCGGCTTTTTATTTTTAGAAAAGTTAGTATCTTTCAGCAAACAACCACACCAATGAATAACGATTATCGCAGCCCTTCCTTTAAAAGATGGTTAGACAAATTGCAGCAAGAAAGTTGGCAATTAGAATTAATTATTTCAGGTTTTGCCATTTATGCTTTGATTTTGGCCTACGAGCCCTTGGAGCTTTTATACGAAACAGCCAAAGCCAGTCAAATAGAAGCTTGGAGGATTATCTGGTCTGTGGTTCAAGTAATGTGGGGTATCTTAATATTTAATTTAGTCTTACACGTTATTTTAAGAGGACTATGGATTGGCGCTGTTGGTTTGCGCTATGTCTCAGGAGATATTGATTATAAGGCGTTAAACTATTCTGAAAAATTCACTACTTATTTAAAAAAAAATGTAGGCTCTTTTGACAAATATATAGGACAACTGGAGAAATATTGCAGTGTACTTTTTGCTATTTCCTTTTTACTCATCTTTTACATGCTGGCATTATATATTATCATGTCATTATTAGCAGGTATTATAATCCTAATCGCAACAAATTTTGATATACAGCATAATATTTCGGTGGGAATAGCTCTAGTTTCCATCTTACTTATTTGTTGCCTACTTATGCTGATTGTGTTTATCGATTTTATTGGTCAAGGAATACTCAAGAAAAATAAATATATTGCTAAAATCTACTTCCCTATTTACTAGCTATTTAGTTATTTGACGCTATCCTTTTTATATAGACCACTGGTCTATAATTTCTTAGATAATAAATTCGGAAAACGTCTTGTCTTTTTTTTAATTCCCATTTATGCCGTAATAAGTATATTAGGAGGACTAAATTTTAAGCAATCTAATTATTTAAAAAACAATGAGGAGTCTTGGGAAAACTATTCTAATCCAAATAATTATGAGGATCTACTTTTAGATCGTAATGATTTTATTGAAACTGCATCGATTCCTTCCAAAGTCATCAAAAACAACCATTTAAAAGTATTCATTGTATTCAAAAAACAAATGGAAGATCAAATATTCGACATTAACTCCTCGATTAAACCTAAAGAAGATGTGAGAGGTTTTAACCTAGGTTTTAAGATGCATTTCAATAATGGAATGAATGGATCTGGAGGAAGTTTTGAAAATCATAAAAATGAACTTGACTATTTAAAAACATTTGAAAGCTTATATCAGATTAAAATTGATAGCATCCTATTTTCAAGTGAATATGTAATTTCCACAGACCAACATAAAAGGCTAGGTTTTGAAACCTACCTCAATATACGAGATTTAAATGAAGGCAAACATATCCTGCGTATCTTAGCACCGCCAGCAGATAGTACTAAAGTAGAAAATGACACCTTAGTCACTATTCCTTTTTGGCACTTTAAAGACTAATTATGAACTACCCATTTCATCTATACCTATTAGCCGCAATTTATGTTTTTGCAGGTGTTATGCATTTTATTAAGCCAAAAACCTATCTGCGCATTATGCCCAGATACCTACCCAATCCTAAACTGTTAGTATCCTTGAGTGGTATAGCAGAAATAGCACTAGGTATTGGACTCTGTTTCCCTGCCACAAAAAACCTATCTATTTACGGCATTATTGCCATGCTAGCGGTGTTTCTATTAGTCCACTTTTATATGCTTTCTGGAGAAAAGCAAAGTGCGGGAATTCCAAAATGGATTCTGATCCTTAGAATACCGTTACAATTCGCGTTAATGTATTGGGCATTTTCCTATTTAGCATACTGATTAAGAGCATAATTGTGTATTGAAAAATATTTTTTAAGAACAAAAATTTGAATATAGCAAAAGACCAAGACGCTAATAATGCCATAGCATACTATTTTTGAAGGGGTAAAAATTGAATTAGAATCAATTACATTTAAAATTCTAAAATTATTTAAAAATTCAAAATATGTGCTGCCAACAAACCTATTTTCATCATACATTAAAGTAAAGCCAGTTAAAGCCACGACTCCCATAGCAATCGATAGCCACACAAAATTAGAAATCAATGGTGGATGAGTACACTTTAACTTTTCTTGAGCTAGCGGTAATCGTGAGAGTATCATACTATTGAAGTCTTTACTTGGAGCTTCTGTACCTACTTCTTTTATTGCTTTGCGCAAAAAGATGTCAAATTCGTTTATATTATTTCCTTCCATAACTTTTAATCGTTTCTGGGGTTAATTTATTTTCTAGAATATCTGCTAATTTTTTTCTAATTCGGAATAACCGAACTTTAATCGTATTTGCAGGTATATTCATGATTTCAGAGATTTCTTGTAATGATAATTCTTTAAAATAATGTAATGTTACCAACACTGATTCTTCTGCACCCAACTGCTCAAGCGATTCTTTTATGATTTCTCTGCGATCCTGCATTTCAAATTGATCTAAAACACTAGTTAACTCTGATATATTAATGTCGTGATCTGATGTTATCGTACTGGTTTTAATTCTTCTATTATTTTTTTTCAAATAATCTAGGGCTCCATAATAGGCTATCTTAT